>CALAEY010000058.1 GCA_937891085.1 uncultured Prevotellaceae bacterium
TGACCTCAGGCGAAACGGAGAATGACCTCAGTCATAACGGTGACTGAGCAGAAAGAGCAGGCATCTAAAAGCCCAGAGATGCTGGTTGATCACCAAGAAACACAGGCAATTATCGCGGAAAAGCCTTGCATTATTGGAAACAGGGTTGGCTTTTGGCAAAATAATCAAACCGTGACACAATTCAGCTGGCGGGTGGCCTCTACATCGAGGGCTGCAGCAAGGATGCTGATGGGGTGCATCACCTTGGCGTGGATAGACATTTCTATCTGCCACTTGCAGGTCTCGCAGTCGGTAGCTACGGAATGCACGTTGGCCTCACGGATATCGCTGAAGAGTTTCTCACCTATCTTCTGCGAGGTCTCGTAGTTCTCACGCTTGTAACCATAGGTACCTGCCATGCCACAGCACTCGGAAGGCAGCACCACGAGGTCTACGCCTGGAATGAGGCGGAGCAGGGCGATGGAGTACATGCCCCAACCAAGGCGCTCCATGTGGCAAGGGGTGTGGTACCCCACATGCATCAGGTAGTCGCGCTTAAAGGCGAGCTTCACCTTGCCATCGTCCACAAGGCGGTAGATGAAGCGGGTGGCAGTCTCTATATGGTCACGCACATCGGCATTGTCGAGGCCGAAGAGGTAAGGGTATTCATCACGCAGAGTATAGGCCACTGTAGAAGAGGTTGCTATCACGCTATGCCCCTCCTCATTCACAGCCTTACGGATGGCACGGAGGTTCTTGCGCCCATTGGAAATGGCCTTGCGCATCTGATTGTTCATCATGAGCGTCATGCCACAACTATGCTCTTCGTTGAGCAGATGCACGCCATAACCCACGGCATTGAGTATCTTGATGAGGTCTTGGCCCAACTGCGGATTGTTGAAGTTCACGTAGCTGCCGTGGAAGAAGGTCACATGGTGGGGGAAGCGCTCCTGATGGGCTTTCTCCTTGTGATACCAACCTTCGAAGGTGCCCAGCGCATAGGTGGGATAGGTGCGACGTCGGTCTATGCGAACCAACTTCTCCATAGCGAGTTTGAAGGCAAACGACTTGGTCATGGCATTCACCAGCGGAGCCATGCGTGAGGCTAAGCGCCCCATGTTATCAGTGCGCCCTAAGACCAAGCTGCGCAGACCAGGCGGGCGATGGCTGCTGCCAATACGTGCCCTCTGGATAAGGTCGGCGATATGAATGCCTGATGGACAGGCTATATCGCAGCGCTTGCAGTTCATGCAGAGCTTCAGGGCAGCCTCGTAGGCATCTTCATCTTTCTCACGCAGAAACTCCCCGTCTGGTCCCATCTCACGAGGGCCTGGGAAGTTGAAGTTCATAGGTATCACCGGACAATAGACGGTACAGATGGTACACTTGATGCACTGGTCGAACTTCTGCTCTATGGTTTTCTGCGGTTCTGTTTTCATGATTCTACGGTTTGATTGATAATGCGATTGGATACGGCAAAGGCCGTAAGCAACGCCACGCCTCCGCTACAGCCCCCTCGCGTAGGGTCGAAGCCTGGCAATACAGAGCCTATGGCATAGAGGTTGCGGATGACCTGACCATCGACCATAGGATGAAACTGGGCATCGGTCTTCACGCCAAAGCCTGTATGACCTTTCTGATGCACATCGACCCCAAAGACAGGCTCACGCACCTCATCATCGTGCGTCACCAGTCCGTGGCTGAAGAAGCTGCCTGTGGCCAAGATGAAATTGGTGGCAGTAAGCTCTACCTCTCCCTGATTGGTGGTATAGATGCCCTCTACGTGATGATCTGTCACCACGGCACGTTCTACGGTATCGCCTGTAAGCAGGGTGCCTCCCAAGCGACAGAAACGCTCGCGAAGTTGGCGCTGCGTGCGCAGTCCTGGCACTGATGGTGGCATGGTGGGCACTAAGCAAAGTTCACGCTGCATGCGTGAACGCAAGTATTGGTAAGACGCAGAAGAGGTGAGGCCGAACACGGCTGGCAGCACCACCACGTCATAGTCGGCAGACATCGGATTGACGATGGCTACCAGTTCATCGATTTGGTCGTTATACTCAAAGACACCTGCCACATTGACGGAAGCCAGCTCCGTGAGACTCTGGCGCAACTTCTCCACAGCGGGCAGCACTACCACATCGGTATGGCACTGCACACCACGAGACAGGAAAGCCTCAGCGATGGGCTGCACGTAGAAATCGGTAAAACCCTCAAAGTTAAGCAGCAGGGCTTTCTTCCAAGGCAGATGGTGAGGGTCATCGAAAAGCTGGAAATCGGCAAAAGGAAGCCACGAAGGTTTCATCTGCCCTGTGGGAGTGAGACGATAGCGATTCTCCAGCAAGGCATCCTGCACCAAGATGTTACAACGATAGAGCATCTGCGGAATTTCCTCGGCATAGTGCTCGAAGCGCAACTTTCCGATGCGACGATAAGGATGGTCTTCTTCCAACTGATCGAGGGCCTCTACAGGATCGGTCACAGGAGTGCCGTCAGGTAGCTGACTGAGCAGATCGAGGGAGCCAGAGGAATAGTGAAGCTCGCTCTGTCCGGTAGAGACTACCACACAGCGCAAGCCTGCCTCTTGGAGCCTGATGCCACTCACCAAGCCCGACAAGCCACCACCTATTATGACTACGTCAAATCTCATCTATCTGTCCTTTTCCTATTTTTCGCCATACAAAAGTAAAGATTATTTGCTCACAAACATAGCCTTCGTGCATTTTTTCATACTTTTTTGTTATTTTTGCTCAAAATAATGTGATACGACTATGAAACAACGAATTATTTTCCTCGCAATGCTGTGCGCTTGGTGCCTCTGTATCAGTGCACAAGTGAAAGTGGTGGCCCATCGTGGCTACTGGAAGGCAGAAGGCTCTGCCCAGAACTCTCTGGCCTCACTGAGCAAGGCCGACTCTATAGGCTGCTTCGGATCTGAATTTGACGTTTGGCTCACGGGGGATGATAATCTGGTGGTGGATCATGACCGCACCTTCAAGGGGGTGAACATGGAAGAAAGCACTCTGAAAGAAATCAGGTCGATAACGCTGAACAACGGTGAGACTCTGCCTACGCTCGATGAGTATCTGCAACGTGGCAAGGACCTGAACACCCGACTGGTGCTGGAGATGAAGCCACTGGGCGACTTGAACCGTGAAGATCTGGCTGTGACTAAGATAATCCAAGCACTCCTGAAATATGGGGTACTGGAACGCACGGACATCATCTCTTTCTCTTTGAACGCCTGCATAGAGTTCCGAAAAGCACTGCCAGATACCAAAATATACTATCTGGACGGTGACTTGGCACCTGCCAAAATCAAGGCACTGGGATTTGCTGGTATAGACTACAGCATGGCTGCCATGCGCCAGCACCCAGAGTGGACGGAGGAATGCCACAAGTTGGGACTGGAAGTAAATGTATGGACGGTAGATAAGGAGGAGGACTTGCGCTACTTTATCGACCAAGGGGTGGACATCATCACCACCAATGAGCCAGAACTTCTGCAACGGATGTTGAAGTAAAAGAAAATGCCGAAGCCCCATTAGAGCTTCGGCATTTCTTTCTCAGAACAACTTGGCAGGATAGGTGCCTGCATCTACCAGAGAGGCTATCTTCTCTACCACGGCAGGACGATCTTCTGGATAGGTCACGCCAAACCACTTGCTGGTGGTATCGAGCACCTCACAGGTGGCAGTGCCATCGCCTATCAGCTTATCTACCATCAACGGAATGAAGAACTCGCTCTTCAGATTCTCCATATTCTTAGGATCACTGAGGAAGGTCTTGAAATAGGCCTGGCTGTGTGCGAAGTAGTCGGGAGTGAATCCCCAGAAGTTCATGCTCACAGGGGTAGTCTCTGGCACTGCTACCCATTGATCGGCCTCATCGAGGTACTTCACCTCGCCATCCATGCGCTGAATCTTGGTGCGCTCCACCACACTGGTAAGAAGCTGCTTCTCGTTGGTGCCACAGATGCCACGCGACACAGTGCCGCTCTCACTCAGCGTATTGCCTACGCGGAAGCCTACCATAGCATAGGTGCCCTTAGAACCCTCAGGGAGCCGTGACAGCCAACGGCCCATCACCTGGAATGAGTCACGTCCATAGAAGTCATCGCAATTGATCACGGCAAACGGCTCATTGATGACAGGAGCGCCCATCAACACAGCGTGGTTGGTACCCCAAGGCTTGGTGCGCCCTTCAGGGCAGGTGAACCCTTCTGGAAGCGCATCGAGCGACTGGAACACCAGTTCGCAAGGGATGTGTCCTTCATATTTAGAGATAATCTTCTCACGGAAGTCGGCCTCGAAATCCTTACGAATCACAAAGACCAATTTTCCAAACCCTGCATTAATAGCATCGTAGATAGAATAATCCATGATGGTCTCCCCATTAGGGCCCAGACCGTCAAGCTGCTTCAAGCCACCATAGCGGCTTCCCATGCCTGCAGCAAGCAAAAACAATGTTGGTTTCATAGTTAAATTGTATAATGTTTTAATTTTTGAATGTTTTCTTTAGAACGGATATCCAATGGCAAAGTGCAAGGCCATGCCATCCTTGAGTTTCGGGATATTGAAGTAACCCTTCTTTCCCGTATCGTAAGGATGATGAAGCCCGACACCCAAATCAAGGCGGAAGACCAAGAAATCCATATCATATCTTACTCCTAAACCTGTTCCCAAGGCCACCTGCTTAGGAAAACTCTTCAAAGAGAAACGGGCATCTGTATGGTACTCATCTTTACGTAGCAACCATACATTACCAGCATCAAGGAACACGGCTCCGTCTAAATCGCCCACAATGCGGAATCGGTATTCCACATTAGCCTCTAAGCGCATATCACCTACATGGTTGATGAACGAATACTTGTTCTTCGCATCGGGTATATCACCGCCAGGTCCCACACTGCGGGTGGTATAGGCACGCACACTGTTGGCACCACCGATATAGAACTGCTCCATATAGGGAGCACTGGAGGCATTGCCATACGACCAGACAAAACCGCCATAGAGTCGGGCTGCTATCATCTGGTTCTTGTCAAGGATATAGTGATAGCGCAACTCTGATGTCAGTTTCAAGAACTGTGCGAAAGGCACTCCAAGCATTTTCTTTCCGCGTTCCGTGAAATCCTTACCACCTATCTTATAAAATAAGGAGGTGATATTGCCTGCAGAAGTAAACGTATTCTGCCACCAAAGCGGATGCTTCACACCAGAGCGTCCAGAATTGTCGTACGTCATCGTGTAGCTCATGCTAGGGATGAACTGGTCTTGCAAACTGATGTAGAGGGCAGGATTCTGGTTTATGAGTTCCACAAACTCTGGGGTTGTCCTATTCAATGTATTGAATGCCAACTTAAAAGGCGTGAAGCTATGCTTGTACCGACTGGTAGGCTGGAAATCATACGTCACGTTGCCACCAAAAGAACGCATGTTATAATATTTCGGCCTATTCAGCACATTGGCATAGACTCGTAAGGTAGTGGTAGCAGGAAAGTCGTACTCTCTTTTTCCCAAGCGGAAGAACAAGATGCGTGGGAAGATCAAAGATGAAGACAAACCAATCTGATAGCTATTCATATCTGAAGAGCTGTACTTACCCGTCTGCCACTCATAATAGCCATCGAGGGTGACATTCCACGTTTCTGCACCTCCGAAGACATTGTTTTTGGAGAGGGTCACAGAAGCTCCAGGGCCTACCTGGTTGTTGCTCTTGAACTTGGCATTGAAGTCGGCTTCTAGCATATAGGGCTTGTCAAGCATCAAATTGATGGTAGCATCCAATGTATCTGACACTAAAGCAGAGTCACGAGGGATATACTGCATATCGATATATCGGAATATGCCCGTATTGGTCAGTCGCTCCTGAATACGGTTCTGACGATGAAGGCTGTACAGGTTGTCCGAACGGAACAAGCGGCCTATGATGCTCGCACTGTCTTGCAATCTGCGCTTCATGCGGTAATCTGAATAAGTCACCCAGCGTTTAAGGATCTTCTCACGGATGGGCAACTTATTGTGATAGTTGATCCGTATGTCGTCATAGATGATCGAATCATTAGGAGCTTCGCCATACTTCCCTAGGACATTGATGGTCTTATCTCCCACATAGAACGGA
The DNA here is from genome assembly GCA_937891085.1 of uncultured Prevotellaceae bacterium. GTDB lineage: Bacteria > Bacteroidota > Bacteroidia > Bacteroidales > Bacteroidaceae > Bacteroides. Next base: position 6,100 of record CALAEY010000058.1, read on the forward strand.
CGTTCAGCTGCATCAGGAATGCCTTCTATAGGCACCAGTCGCATGCTCACCCTGCCAGGAACCAAAGTGGTATCTGCCTGGTAAATCATATAGTCTGGACGGAAGTAATAGCGTCCTGAGTTTCTGAGTATGTTGCTTATACGGGTACGTTCGTCATTCAGGGCAGTCACATTAAACTGGGTTCCTTTAGGGAGCAAGGTATTACTGCGACCAAGCTCAATGATGCGAAGCGAAGGCGACTTGAAGCCTCGATATTCCACCTCATCGATGTAATACGGAGTCCCCATGTCAAGTGTGTACTGCAATTTGGCTTTCAGGGAATCATCCTTGTCTATGAACGTCTCATAGCTGACATTCCCATCGAAGAAGCCATAGTCGCGCAGCACATTCTTCGCAGCACGTACACGAATATCTGGATTGACAGACGACAGCAATACGGGCTCTTTGGCAAAATGGTCGAACATCCACTTCCCCACTCCGCTTTCCGACTTGAGGTACCTATTGTAGGCCCATAAGTGGAAGGAGAAGGGCAATGTGATGGTGGAACTACCCATGAAAGCATTGTTGGGCGCAGTAGCAACTGCAGCTTCCACCTCCTCAAGGGCCGTGCGACCCAGAGTGTGGGGATAGAAGTTGTTCACCACCATCGATTTCTGGCCTGTATAGAGCATTTCACCCTCTGGCAGATTCTTCGTAGAGATGCAGGAGGAGAGTGCCATGAGCACGATCAAACAGGAAACTGAAAACTGAAAACTGAATATTCTACGACACATGCTCAATCCTCCTTTCCCTTTTTACCAAAAATCCATAAATCACTGAGACTATCCATCTTCTTGCGGAACAGCACACCTACACCCGTCTCCGTGATCTCACCATCAAGCAAGTCTTCGTAGTTCTTGTTGTGGAAAGCACGCAGATAGCGGGTTCCTGAATTGTCTACCCTGTACTCCAACGACACATTATCAATAAATGACTCGGCATTGTTGGTGGCATTGTTGCCAGTCGTAACCTTACCACCGATATTAATCTGTACTCGGTCGTTGAAGAATCGCTGTGAATAGCGGAAGCTATAGTCCACCAACGTGCTGCCTGTGCCATCGGTTCTATTCTCTATACCCATGCTGAAGTTAGCATTCTTCATGGTAGAACCAGCCAAGGCATTGATCTGGCTTTGCAGCACACTGTTCAGTGCCGTACCCATCGTAAGTCCTTCACCAGAAACCACACCACTGCCTAAGTAGATGCCTGTAGCCAACATGGTAATGGCTTGTTTGCCTCGTTCATCGGCACTCAGGGATAGCAACTCGTTCTGTACTTCTGCATCGTTAGGAGCCGTAAGGTCGAACGACAAATCGGGAGACTCCAGGGTGTTGTTGATAATCACAGCCACATCGAAGTCCACACGACGAGATCCGCCTTCATCTCCACCATTGCTTACGGAAGCACGGGTACGTTCTGTAGCCGTGATGCTTAGACGAGGATTCATGATATTGCCTCGCCAATCTACATAGCTGCCACTGGCTATGTTGAAGTCTTTAAGCGGAATTACAGGCAATGAGTACTTCATCGTACCATTATTGATGGTATAGCGCCCCGTCATACTCAAATCGCCCTGAGGCGTATAACGCATACTCAAATCACCGCCACCCGTAAGTTCCACATACTTACTACGATCGGCCGATAAATCGGCACGTAGGCGCACAGCATCGTCGATATGTACCGTCATCAGCATATCCATGCCACCCAAGGCCATCGTCGTGCCTTTCTCGTCGGATTCTTCTTCCTCTTCAGCAAAAGAGGTGAATGTCACCAACCCATCCAGACGGTCTTCCACCGTAAGCGGAGAGTCTGTCATCACATAGGTAGCATTTGTATTTCCAAGCACATTCATGTTGCCACGCATCACTGGGCCTTCAAGTAATGGACCACGTAAAGTGGCATTGATGTCTACGTAGATTTTACCATAAAGCAGACTCTCCTTGGTCTTCACGGCATCAAGAAGCGTATAGTTCTGTGCCTGCACACGCAAGTTAGCCATTGGATTGCTGATGGTAGCAAAGTCGAGGTTACCATCAATGGTCAACGGATTGTCGGCTGTGGTATAGATGGCAAACTTATCGAACATGAGCCTGCTATTGACAACTTCCACTGGACGCTTATCAAAGCGATAGTAAGTACCTGCTTTTGGTGCAAAGAATGAGACATCGTTGAAGTTCACTTCTCCGTTCAGCAATGGTTTCTCCAATGTACCTGTCACATCAATGCCACCTTCCAAGACACCAGAGAAGACCAGCATTTGGTCAGGAATGAAGGCATTGGCCATCTGCAAAGGGAACTGCTCAAAACTGGATACTATGTCGAGCAAATTCTGTTCTCCTTTCTGCTTCAGAGAGCCATTCATTGTCAGCGCCTCCTGATTATCGTATGTCAGGTAAGTGTCTATATAATGGGTCTGCTCATCGCCTGGAAGCCAAGTAGCACCCAAACCTATGTCGCCCACTCGCCTTCCTTCGTAACTGAATCCATTGACCAAGCCTTCGGCAGAAACCTGCATAGAAGTTGCTGTCTGCACGAAGTTAGCATCCAATGAGGTGAGACCTGCAAAAGACGGCATGTAAGGGAAAAGCTGAGAGAGATCTGACAACTGCAAGCGCTGAATTTCAAGGTTGAGATTCTGCAACGAAACAGAATCTTCATCGTTCGACAGCACCATGATACCCAAATCATCTTCTCCATCCAAGTCCACCTGTGTGAAGACGCACAGATCCTGACCACGTAGATAAACCCAGTTCATATCATCATTGATATGGAACTTTCGAAAGGCGATGATGGGCTCTTCTGGAGTGATGTGCATCATCACACCTGCGATGCTTCCATCCTCCTCACCTGCCACAGGACGGGCATTCACGCCAAAAAGCAAACCTGTGCGCTTATGTTTATCCTCAAATGTAAGGTTCAGGTCTACATCCTCACTACGTATCTCTCCATCTATCAAGGAACGGAACGTAATCTGCGGATGCTTCGGACCATTGATGACAGCACCATGCAGGGCGATACGTGAGGTATCTTGGCGCAAAGCAAAATATGCTGTGTCTAATCTCACAGAGTCTATACGGAGACCATGCACCTCAGCACGTCCGTTGATACCAGTTTGCGGACTGAAGCCATAACCCACCTGGAGTTCATTGAATCCCAATCCTTTGGTGTTCAGATAATAATTCACAGGATTCTCACTACCTGCCCTAACGAACAAACCTCCTTGAGGTAAAGCCTCGCGAAGCTCTTCATGGTTAAGATGAAGCCCCTTTATCTGATCTGAAAGCAACCGGTCGAATTTCTTTCCATGCTCCATAATGCCTTCAACGCCCATGCGACTGCGGAACATCACGATCATATCACCTCCGTCGATACGTCCATAGATAGAGTCACGCCCTGCCTCAGCCTTCACTGTGAAAGCCATGTCTTGCGTGATAGGTTCGTCAATCAACCCAAATTTCTGCAAGTCTATCTGACTGACATCCAAGTCTATCTTTCCCTCTGTATAACGGGAGCCCAACCTCATCTGCCCTGTGCCCTTAGCCTTAAGCAGGGCATTCTCACTGGTGAAAGTAAGATTGGCTAATTGGCGCTGGAGTGTACCTTGTACATCCACATTGTGAATCTGCCAGTTCTTATAGTGCAGGCCTTGAAGCTTGCCTTCCACCTTTGCCGTAGTTCGAGGCCCCGTGAAATCGAATCCCACACCCGATGCCACGACCTGAGCTGACAGATGGAAGATAGAGTCTTGAGGCAGGAAATGGTTCACCTGAATAGAATCCAAGTCCAACTGTGCAGTATAGGCTTCCGTTGCCAAATTATAGGTTGCATCCAAGAGTGCCTTCCCCTGTCGTTCCATTACATTCAATTTCGCAGCCAGACGGTCGCCCTCCAAACCCACATTCGCAGCGAGTTGCATACTATCAGGGATAACAAAACTATTAGTTGACTGCGGACCCATCAATGCCGTTAGGAAATTCAGATTACCAGTCTGCCCTTGGACCTTTGCATTGCCCCTTCTTTTCAAGCTATCCGTGAGGTAGTAAAAATCGCCCTCCCCAGTTAGGGAAAAAGATCCGGGCAGTTGCGCAGAAAAATCTCGCAGACTAAGTTGCTGCAAATTACCTGTCGCCTTAGCCCTCACAGTCAGCGGTCTGGCAGGGTAGGATTTGACGAAAGATTCAGGCAGATCTCCAACTGCCAACATCACGTCTTCACGACCAGCTCTTGCAAGGAAATCGGCATTGAGCACCCCCGTGGAGGGATCTTCCAATACAGCCCAAGGAAGTACTCCGTTGAAAGCAAGTTCGCTATGTGGGGTGGTCAAATTCAAGTCTGGAAGTAGGATTTGCTGCTCATCGGCATCCAGATGGCCCGTCAATGACAAAAGGCTGATGCCGGAACGCTCATCAAAGCGCAATTCACGCACCACGCCATGCATCTTCTTACCTTGATAATAAGCAGAGTCTATCTGCGCATTGAGGTTCATCAAAGTGATGTGGGAGGGATCGAAACCCAACTTCACAGTATCCAAATCGGCCTCATACTTCACATAGGAATCAGACAGCGCAAAGGCCTGAACTCCATAGTAAGCATCCTTTAAATCGATGCGCACATCATCTGCAGTAGCTTCTTGAATCTTTGCCTTGACACTCAGCGTATCAGCAGGTATAGCGAAACGAACCTTTACTCGCTGAAGTTGTGCCTTCTCCACGCCAATGACCCAATCTAAAGGCGTGGAAGTAGTATCCTCTGGCTCTGTGGATTCCGCCAAGTGTATAGTGACATCGGCACCTGTGAGAGAAGCTTCATTCACATTGATTTTCTTAGCTTCTAAATCATTTCCATAACTTCGGAGAGAGAAGTCCTCCAAAGAGCCTTTAACCCAAACGCCATCAATAAGTTGTGCCGTATTTACCTTAGCATTCTTCAGATGGATGCCATCGACCTCCAATCGCCCTTTAAATAGCGGAAGGGCCTGAACGCACACGTTTAGGCTTTCCACATCAAGCAAAGTATCAGATATCAGAATGCCTTGCGATGCATCAGCGGGCTGAACGACTTGTACATCGTGCACCAAGAGATTCAAAGGGAAACGGAGATCCAAACGTCCGATGGAGACATCCCATCCCGTTGCCTCAGAAGCAAGAGACGCCAACCGCCCCTTCACCACCTGCTGGACAGGAGGAACATAGAGCAGCACCATCAAGGTAATGAAAAGCAAAATAGGAGTGAGTATCACCCACAAAACTGCTTTCCACCATCGTATTTTTCTGGCATTCTCCATAGGCACATTTAAACACAATACAAAGAAAGCAATTTTTTTCCTATTATTTCACTGCGAAAAGAATAATTAACGTGCATTTGCGGAATTTGTGGTTCATCGAAGGGGATGATTAGCCCTTCGCCTTATAATAAAGCACGGAAGCGTTTTGCTTATTGAAGACTTTACTTGCTACAGCTTTAAGTTGCTCTGAACTTACTGCCCGATATCTATCTGATTCAGTATCGATGTCTTCTGCTTTACCTATCAACTCATACCAAGCCAAATTGGTTGCCACATTCAGATAGCTGAGATTATTGAATATCTGGGTAGATTCAAACTTATTCTTCACCTTCTCCAATTCATGTTCATCAACCAAATCTTCAGAAAGTTCCTGAAGTTGTTCCCACACGGCTGCCTCTGCTTGTTCTAAGTTAATGCCTTCCGCAGGTTTCCCACTTACGTAAAGCAAGCCCGCATCGCGTGATCCACTGATGTAGGCATCAATAGAGGAGAAGATTTTCTGCGCTTGAACCAAGCGTTGATTCAAACGACTGGATTGGCCATTGCTCAGAATATCTGTCAGAATATCACAGGCATAGAAACCACTGCCATCCCTTCCATCCATGTGAAACGCCATATAGAGCGCATCCACAGGCACCCCTCGCTCCACCTCAAGTCTACGCATGGCTGTCTGCTCTGGTTCTTGAGGCAAAGAACGTATCGGCACCTCTCTACGTGGAATAGGGGCAAACCATTTCTCAGTCAAAGCAAGGGTGATTTCCCAACTGATGTTTCCGGCAACCACTAAAATAGCATTGTTGGGGGCATAGAAGCGGAAGAAGAAATCTTTGACCTGCTCCATCGTGGCTTCAGCGATGTGGCTGAGCTCTTTTCCGATGGTAGGCCATTGGTAAGGATGCACTTGATAGGCCAACGGACGGAGCAGATGCCCTACGTCTCCATAAGGCTGATTCAAACAGCGCTGTTTGAATTCTTCCATCACTACGCTGCGCTGAACTTCTAGGCTCTTAGGACTGAATTCCAAGCTAAGCATGCGATCACTTTCCAACCAGAATCCTATTTCGGCATTCTGCTTAGGAAGTGTCAACCAGTAGTTGGTGATGTCATTGTTGGTCCATGCATTGTTCTCTCCTCCAGCCGTCTGCAACGGATCATCATAATCTGGGATATGCAACGAGCCTCCGAACATCAAATGCTCGAATAAGTGAGCAAAACCCGTATGATCTGGATGCTCATCACGAGCACCTACGTCGTAGAGCACATTAAGTGCCACCATCTGAGTGCTGGTGTCTAAGCAGTGCACCAACCTCAGACCATTTGGCCATATAAACTTATTAATCTTCAACGATGCTAACCTTCTTAATGACAATGTCTTCATCAGGGCGATCAGAAGCATTGGTGGCTACCTGCTGAATCTTGTCTACCACATCCATACCATCGATCACCTCGCCAAATACGGTATATTCTCCATCCAGATGAGGAGTTCCGCCCACTGTGGTGTAAGCCTGACGCTGTTCGTCTGTGAACTTGAAAGCAGGCTCGTCTGTAAGCAGTTTCTGCGTCTCTCCAAAGATAGAATCCTGCAGATTCATCAGTCCTTCTTGGTCATTATTCCTACGAAGCTGATAAATCTCTTTCATGTGCTTTTGTGCCAAAGAGTTGAATACACTGGTAAAACGATTCTGCGTTTTCTGTTCCTCCATGGCCTGTAAAGTAGAATCATTGAACACACGACCTGTTACAATATAGAATTGGCAACCAGAAGAAGCTTTTTCAGGATTTACGTTATCGCCCTGACGTGCAGCTGCCAATGCCCCTTTCTTGTGGAACAGTTGTGGATAAACAAACTCAGCTGGTACGGTATAACCCACATCGCCAGAACCAAGCATCTGTCCCTTAGGCGCACCCTTTGAATCAGGATCACCAGCCTGAATCATAAAGTCTTTGATAACACGATGGAAAAGTGTACCTTCATAGGTTCCATTCTCCACCAACTTAATGAAATTATCTCTGTGATTAGGGGTCTCATCATAAAGTTTTACAATGATATCCCCCATAGTGGTCTCTATTTTAACCTTTGTTCCCATAATATTCTTTCTCTGCGAAGAGCTGCATGCCACCATAGCAAAAGCCAACGCCATTACAAAAATTAATAGTCCTTTTCTCATCAGTATTGTCTTTACAAAAAATCAAATCCTTGCCAAAGATTGCTGCTTGGCACGGCAGCCTCTATCTCTATCACCTGCTTCGATACAGGATGTACAAATTTCACTCTACGGGCATGCAAACAAATGCTACCATCTGGATTGGAACGTGGAGCTCCATACTTTAGATCTCCCTTAATGGGACATCCCATCTTTGCCAATTGGCACCTAATCTGATGGTGACGACCAGTCATCAGCAAGACCTCAAGCAAGTAGTAGTTATCGCTCTTAGCAATCAACTTATAGTGAAGCTTAGCCAACTTACTATTGGGTACTTCCTTGTCGTAAGCATAACTTTTGTTCTGCTTTTCATTGCGCACTAAGAAGTGTGTCAAAGTATCTTCCTCACTAGGCGGATTTTTTTTCACAACTGCCCAATAAGTTTTTTCCACCTGCCCTGTACGAAACATCTCGTTGAGCCTTGACAGAGCCTTCCCTGTTTTTGCAAAAACCACAAGACCGCTTACGGGACGGTCAAGGCGGTGTGTTACACCTATAAAGACATTTCCAGGTTTCTGATACTTCTCCTTCAAGTAGGCTTTCACCATCTCAGAAAGTGGAGTATCACCAGTCTTGTCACCTTGTACAATCTCGTTAGCGGTCTTATTGACAATAATTATATGGTTGTCTTCGTAAACGACTTCCATTCCATGCTTACATATTCATACCACCGTCTACCTGAATCACCTGACCAGTCACATAAGAAGACAGATCTGAAGCCAGGAACGTAGCCACATTGGCTATGTCTTCCACTGTACCAGCACGGCGCAAAGGAATATTCTGAATCCATGCCTTGCGTATATCTTCAGGTAATGCCTGAGTCATAGCTGTATCTATGAAACCTGGAGCAATGGCGTTGGCACGGATGCCACGAGAGCCGATTTCCTGCCCGATACTCTTAGCCAATGCTATCAAACCAGCCTTAGAGGCGGCATAGTTGCATTGTCCTGCATTGCCATGTACACCCACTACAGATGACATGTTGATGATAGAACCACCACGCTGGCGCATCATAATAGGCGTGCAGGCATGGATAAAGTTGAAAGCAGACTTCAGATTCACGTTAATCACTGCATCCCACTGTGCTTCAGACATACGCATCATCAAGCCATCCTTGGTGATACCAGCATTGTTTACCAATATATCAATAGAACCGAAATCTTCTTTTACCTGATTCACTACAGCTTCTGTCTGGGCAAAGTCGGCAGCATTACTTGCATACCCCTTTGCTTTTACACCCAGCGCAGCTATTTCTTCTTCTGTTACTTTTCCATTCTCATCAATCACCAGGTCGGTGAATGCTACATTCGCTCCCTCAGAAGCAAACTTCAGTGCAATAGCTTTTCCGATGCCACGAGCAGCACCAGTCACTAAAGCAGTCTTACCACTTAATAATCCCATACTATTTTAATTTAAATGATTATCTTTTCCTCAGTGCACCTGCAATAATATGTGCCACAATGCGATCACTGGTTTCATCGTCCACATCTACACCAATAGATCCGCGGATATAAGGTACTTCGATACCTTTGACACAGTAATGCAGGATTTGAGCAGTCAGCTCCAGATGTTCTACGTAGAAATCGCCTATATCGACTCCTTCTTTAAGGACTTGCTTGAAAATTTCTATCTCTGTTGCATCAAACTTACGACGCACTTTCTCAACAGTCCAAATGTCTCTAAAGAAGTTGGCCCTCAAAGAACCATTACGATAAACCACTTCCTTAATGGCATCCAGACGAGTGTGTATCAACTCCACGATTTTACTTTCTGGAGAGATCTTCTTATTAGCGACCCTTGACATAGAAGCGCTTAATCGTTCTAATTCCGATTCCACCACAGCCAAATACAACTGCTCTTTACTCTCAAAGTAATTATATAAGGTGCGACGTCCCACTCCAGAAGTGACAGCCACATCGTTCATCGTAGTATTTGCTTCACCTTTCCGCGCAAACAATCTACGTGCAGCATCAAGAATCTTATTTCGAGTCTTCTCTAAAGCCATAATAATTACGTTTGAAACATAGACATGGCAAAAATAGTACATTTTGGATAATATCACAAGAATTAAAAAAAATATCCACCGAAACTTTGCAATATTAGCAAAAAGTTGTACCTTTGCAGCCAGAAAACACCGCGGAGTGGAGCAGTTGGTAGCTCGTTGGGCTCATAACCCAAAGGTCGTTCGTTCGAGTCGGGCCTCCGCAACAATAGGTAGGGTAAATGGCTATGGCGTTTACCCTTTTTTATTGTTAACCATGAAGAATGCCAAATACTACTTAATTCCACTTGGAATAATCTTATTCACAACCTTACTGTGGATATATCTTCAGCATACCCAACTATTCATATTCCACTATCGGGAGCAACACCAGCTTTTCCTACTTGATGGTGATTACCTGATGCCTATGCTGACCTCAGTGGGAGGTATATCTCAGATCTGCGCTATGTTTCTGGCTCAATTTTTCTCTGACTGGGAATGGGGAGCCTTGATTACGGCTTGTTGCGGAAGTGCTATAGGAATATTCCTCTGGCTCGGAGCCAAGCGGTTGCTCAACGCACCTCTATATTGCATGCCACTCTGCTATGTTCCTCCCTTACTGCAAATCAGTGCCTTGGCAGACACCTACTATAGCTATGCGTCACTGACCGCCATGTTGCTTGCCAGCATATTGTTTTTCATCATATCTCTTTTCAAGAGGAAGATGGCAAGAATGGTGGCTTTCACCATAGCTGTCATGGGTATAATTTTCATCGTTTACCAGCCAGATGGGTACTATGAGCCTTTGCTCAAGACACCAGCCTACTGCAAATGGCCTTGGCTGTCATTGTTTGTCATTCCTATTACTTGGCTAACTCGCTTCTTGCCAAATATGGGTAGTGTTATAAAGGCAATGCTGGGGGGTGTCTTAGCATTAGTCATCGGATGCACTTTCCACGCACTGAATACTCAAAGGATAGATCCCGACAATTACAAGTTCATGGAGCTGAACAGCTATGTCATCAATAACGAATGGGATAAGGTAATTGACACTTGTAACCATACGTATCTTAACAACACACTGTTTCTCAATTACCTGAACCTGGCACTTTCACATAAGGGGATTTTGCTTCAGCAATTGTTCCATTACCCCCAAAAGGATGCTGGCTCACTGCTTTGCGAATACCAGAAGATACCAGATGTGATCCAATTGCAAAGTTTCATTTATTATCAAATGGGGAATGTGGCAGCTGCCCAGAATATGGCATTCAGCACCAGCGTATGCAACCGTAAAGGGAGCCCTTCTGCCCTACAGATGCTTGTGAAGACCAACCTTGTATATGGCGCAAATGAAGTGGCTGAAAAGTATCTTGCACAATTGGAGAAGACTTGGAAATATAAGAAATGGGCAGGACATTACCGGTCTATGCTTTATGACAGCTCATTAATAGAGCAAGATGAAGAACTAAACAATTTACGCAAGAGCCTGACCCCAGAGGATCACTTCTCCATTGCCTTCGGTGCCGCCACCGACTTGGATTACATTCTGGAAGCCAATAATACCAATAAGTCAGCTACCGATTATTTAGTAAGCATACTCCTTTTATCAAAAGATAATTTAAGCATCAAGTATTTCGTTGACAAGTATATAGGCACGCCTGTATTGGAAAATGTGCCAGAATTGCTGCAAGAGGCCATTTATTCAATAGCCGAACAGGAGCCCGACTATTTAAGATCACACGGAGTAAGCGAAAACATTTTCAAGAAATATGATGATTTCTACAATAAATACATGCAAA
>CALAEY010000059.1 GCA_937891085.1 uncultured Prevotellaceae bacterium
GTCAATCCGTTTGTGTTTATTATCGACGAGAACTTCAGTTTCAAGGTAGTTGCCGAAAAGATAAGAGACCTGGCATGCAATATTCAGCGGTACGTCCGGGTGACCGAACATAACATCTCCAATATCTTTGACTACTTCTGCAAGAACGTCCTGAAAGGCAAGAACAAATTGAACGGACATGACTTGGTGGGTATCTTTATGGGGGTACTGAATGACCAAACCAACTACTACCAGCATCCTACCAAGCCCAATATTCTCGTGTGCAACGGCACCAACGTGAATATGGACGGCAGCAATTTCAAGTCTTTCTTCGGATATTTCGACAGGAACTATACGCCGCAGGAGAAGACAAGAATGACCAGTATCGCTGACCGTCTGATAGAAGATGCAGACAGACGCATGAAAGGCGATTTCTGGACACCGACACTCTTTGTGGACTATGCACACCGTATGTTGGAACGTGAGTTAGGCGAAGAATGGAAAGAACAATATGCTGTTTGGGATAACTGTTGGGGAACAGGAAACCTCACTCGCGACTATCACTTCGGGGAATTATACTGCTCTACGCTTTTCCAAAGCGAATTGGATATGGGAGCGAACTATAACCCTGAAGCCACCAAGTTCCAGTTTGACTTCTTGAATGATTACATACCAAGTCCGGATGACATTGTGCAGTATCAATCAAAGATACCACAAGGACTTTACGAAGCACTCAAACAAAATAAGCCGATAGTATTTTTCCTCAATCCACCATATGCCACATCAAGTAGTAATTTTGGCGCAGGAAATAATAGCACGAAAGGTGCTGGTTCGTGCGATACCGCAGTTAAGAAAAATATGGTTCGTGAAGGCATGGATAATGCCAGCAAAAACTTATATGCGCAGTTCTTATATCGCATCATACGGATTAAGCAAGTCTTCCATTTGACTAACTGCCATATCGGTCTATATTCTCCGTCTTTGTTCTTAACAGGACCAGCTTGGGCTGTATTTAGGAAACACTTCTTGAAAGAATTTTCATATGAAAATGCGTGCCAATTCCAGGCAAGTCACTTTGCCGACGTATCAGATAGTTGGGGTATTTCATTCTCCATTTGGAAATCGGGTGAAACGGCTAATAAAGAAAGTTTTTCTTTTGAGTTGATAGATGAGGTAGAAGGAGAAATTCTGGCTATAGGTCGCAAGGATGTGTATAACATTGATGGAAAAACATCAGCCAAAGAATGGATAAAGCAACCAATAAAGGGAATCAGTGTAGAAGAAAAGCCTACATTCTCAAGTGCGTTATCTGTCAAAGAGGGAAAGAACTGCAATACAAAAATTAACCGAAACGCATTAGGTTGCTATTCCAATATGGGTAATAATGTCGACCAGAATCAACAAAAGGTTGCCATTTTTACAAGTTGTGACTCTTCTAATGCCAACGGTCTTTCGATAATGCCGGAGAATTATGAACGCGTTATGACTTTGTTTGCAGCACGTAGGCTTGTTAATAAAAACTGGATGAATTGGGCTGACGAGTATCTCGCTCCTAATGAAAGTCATCCAAAATGGAATGAATTTGTAAGTGATAGTATTGTTTACTCTCTATTTGAAAGTAAATGCAATCAGGCTTCATTGCGGCAAATAGAGTTCAAAGGCAAGAAATGGAACATCTACAACGAGTTCTTCTGGATGAGCAAAGATGAGATTCTGCAGTTGGCAAGTGACCATCAATTGGATGAATGCTATAATGATGCAAGAACGGCAAAGGATAGATTCGTCTATCAAAAACTCCAGACAATAACCCTTTCTTCGGAGGCACAAGCGGTTCTTGACAAGGCCGATGAAATAGTGCGTTCCACCTTCCTGTTCCGGGAACTATTCGATGGCAGTCATCCCGAGTACCAGATAATGAACTGGGATTGCGGCTGGTATCAGATAAAAGCACTCGCAAAAGAATACGGAAAGAACCAACTGGACGAGTTCAATGTGCTCTACAAAGACTTAGCGGATAAAATGCGCCCAATGGTCTTTATCTTAGGTTTCTTGAAGTAGATTAAAAATCAATTATTTTAATCTGAAATAACAAAATCGGCGATAAAACACCCCGTTTGTCGCCGATTTTCATGATCTCAGATTCGTTTTTCCACTTTTAGAGGTATTTTAGGATGTTGTGTTGAAATAGAAATAATCGGATCAAGCTGAGTCATCTGGCTACCATCACGGAAAATATTACCACAGCGCATCGACTATATGTGCCTGAACGAAGTAGCCATTGCTTTCTTTCTTCAATTTCTATAGAATGAGATGTACATTGACTGGGGTAAGAGTGGATATTTGTATAATAAAGAAGAAAGAAAGGTGAAGCTACTTTCACAAGCGGCTTCACCCAAAACACAAAATAAAACATGACAAAACTATATCTTATTATAAGTTATCTTCCAAATAAGCACCATAATAAAGTTCATGGAGTGAAATGACGGACATGCAGCAATGATCGAATCCTGCTTGAAGCATTCGATTTATGACTGACTTGTTTCCGTGAATAAATTCTATAAGGATGTTTGTATCCAGCAGGTATTTCTTATTTTTCATCGTGTAATGGTTTGATTTGTCGTGTGCCGAAAACGTGACTGTCACGAATTTCCTTTTTGGCTTCTTCGGCTGTCGTTGGATTGTCATAAGGAGTAGCAAGGAATTCGCGTACAAATTCTTCGTCGCTCGTGTGCTGTGCCGTACTTTCTTTTTCCCATGGCTCAATCAGATGCTCAGCCAGCCACTTACGACTTTCCAGGCTCATGCCACTCAGAAGGTGTAGCAATTTCTCCATGGAGATATCTATATTCATAATAACGTGTGTTTATTTGTTCGCAGCAAAGGTAAGCATAGTTTTTGGACTGGCAATAGTTTTGGCCTTTTTTTCGTTTTAAAGCGAATATATGTCTATAGGGGTATTAAATTGGGGCTAATCATCGATATGCAGTTCGCTTGCCAGAAGGAAGTGCCTATAGAATACATCGAAAAGGGCTGGCAGTTGGCCTTCGGCAGAGCCTCATAAGGCGAGTGGGAGGTTACTATTTCAGAAAATGGAGGTGTTGAAAATCAAGGAGTTATTCTCGGAATGACTTACTAAATCGCCTCGGAGCGGGTTACTATGCCTATGTAGCCCGCTCTTTTCATTCTACTTTTGCAACCGGCAATAAATGCGCAAGGAATGCATTTATGATTGTTAGTGTTTAAGTAGGCTTATTTTCTGTTCGTGCAGCACCTGACGAACTGATGCAGCGGGGAGTCGGGTGTTGCCGAAGAGAAAGTAAGGAAAACAAGAAAGCGGAAATCAATACATTAATCTTTTATAATATAAAGTATGAGAAACAATCTTTTGACGAAACGTTTGAGACTCTGTGCGCTGCCTCTGTTCCTGGCCGTTTGCATGCCTATGGGAACTATGGCTGGTGTGGCAGAGACAACTGGAGTGCAAGGCATCCAGCAGAACGGCCGCAACGTGACCGTGACGGTGATGGATGCCCTGGGTGAAGTGATTGGAGCCAACGTGCAGGTGAAGGGCACTACCATCGGGGCAGTGACCAACATGGACGGTGTGGCTGTGGTGCAGGGTGTGCCTAACGGCGCTACGCTGGTGGTCTCCTTCGTGGGCTATGTGTCACAGGAGATAGTGCTGCAAGACGGACAGACCTCGCTGGAGGTGACGCTGCGTGAAGACAGCGAGATGCTGGACGAGGTAGTGGTGGTGGGCTATGGCACCACGAAGCGTAAGAACTTCACGGGCTCTGTATCTACCATGAATGTGGCCGACGGGGCTGTGGCCAACATGGCTCCTGTGAACTCTGCTGACATGCTGCGCGGTCTGGTACCTGGATTGACCATGACGCAGGAGAGCGTGGCTGGTACGGCCTCAAGCATCCAGATTCGTGGTCAGAAGTCTGTGAACGGCGGCTCCGACCCTCTGATCGTGGTGAACGGCGTGATCTACAAGGGTACCATCAACGACATAGATCCTAACATCGTGGAGAGCATGAGCGTGCTGAAGGATGCCACCTCTCTGGCTGCCTACGGATCACAGGCTGCCAACGGTGTGATCATGATCACCACCAAGAAGGGTGCGCAGGGCAAGCCTATGATCAACTTCCGTAGCTCCGTGTCAATGAACGAGGCTGCCTACAAGCCAAAACTCCGTGACGGTAAGGGATTCATCGAGCTGATCAACGCCCGTCAGGGATTGCCAGAGGGCAGCACCAACTGGATGACTCTGCTGGAGAAGGCCAACTATGAGAAGGGCGAGGAGATGGATTGGATAGACTACGTGACGCATACGGGTGTGAACCAGAACTACTCGCTGAGCATCTCTGGCGCTACAGAGAACATGGACTATATGTTCGGCGCTTCTCTCTCTCACAATGACAACTTCATCCGTGGCAACGAGTTCAAGCGCAAGACGGTGAACGGACGCATCAATACGAAGATCAACAATTATATTAAGGTGGGCATGAACTTCAACTATGCCGATATGTCGCAAGACGGTCTGCGCCCATCGACCAACCGCTACTGGTCTCCTTGGGGCGAGCCTTATCTGGAGGACGGAAAGACTTATCGTCGCTTCATCACCGAGCATACGGCCGATGACACCAACCCGATGTGGAACGTGGTGGGTGGCGTGGATCGCCAGAACCGCAACAACAACGTGTCACTGGGTGGTGAGATAGAAATCAAGATTCCTGGCATAGAGGGCCTGAGCTACAAGCTGACGGGCAACTATAACATCCGCCAGACGCTGAACCGCCAGTTCAACCACGAGCAGTACTATGTGTCTATCGGTGACGGCTGGGACTACACCAGCGACGTGTTCGACAGCCACCTGAATCAAGCTCAGGGCTGGATAGAGAACAGCAAGACGAAGTCATACGTGATGGACCACATCCTGACCTATACCCGCGAGTTCGGTGACCACTTCGTGAGCGCTACGGCTGTATATACCCGCGACTCTGACAAGCTGGACGGCTCTCGCGTAGAGGGTATCGACTTCTCTGGTCTGGGCAACACCACGCTGGGCTACTACGGACTGGGCAATGCCGCTACGCACAACATCACGGAGATCAACTACCGCCTGCACAACAACGTGGGCTATTTGGGCCGCGTGAACTACTCTTACAAGGACACCTACCACTTCAACGCCTCTGTGCGTCGTGACGGTTCTTCTGTGTTCGGATCAGACAAGAAGTGGGGTACCTTCCCTGCAGTGGGTGTGGCTTGGACTATCTCCAACGAGGGCTTCTTCCAGGAAGCGCTGCCTTGGGCTACCAACACCAAGCTGAAGGCCTCTTGGGGTAAGAACGGTAACCAGTCTCTGATGCCTTACCAGACGCTGTCACAGATGGCTATGGGTAAGAGCGGTGGCTACACGGCCTACTTCGGAGGTCAGCCTCTCTTCGCTCAGGCACTCACCACGCTGGGCAACCCTGACCTGGGCTGGGAGACTACCACCTCTTGGAACTTCGGTATCGAGACCGATCTGCTGAAGGGCGGACGCATCCACTTCGAGCTGGATGCCTATGTGGCCAACACCACCGACCAGATCTTCAACAGCACCATCCCTGTGATGGGCGCAGGTCTGGATCACCAGTATGCTACGATGGGTAAGGTGAGAAACTGGGGTATCGAGGCTGTGCTCTCTACGATGAACATCCGCAAGAAAGACTTCACGTGGAGCACCAACTTCCAGTTCAACCTGAACCGCTCTATCCTGAAGGAGCTGGACGGCTCTGGGCAGGACAACATTCAGGACCAGCTCTTCCTGAACAAGTCGCTGGGTGCCATCTTCGGCTATGACTACAACCGCGTAGTGCAGGTGGAGGATACACAATACATGCAGGCCAACGGTGCCAAGCCTGGCGACCCCATGTACATAGACCACGACGGTGACGGTGTGATCACCCCATCAGACCGTGTGATTCTGGGCTACAACAAGCCTAGCTTCCAGCTCAACATGGGTAATACCATCACTTGGAAGAACTTCACGCTCTACTTCCTCTTTGCGGGTACGTTCAGCACAGGCAAGTATGGCGTAGCTCCAAACAACTTCGCCTTCGCTACCAACATGGAGAGCATGGCCTACATCAATACGGAGGACTTCCCATTCTGGACAGAGCAGAACCGTGACACCAAGCACCTGGGCGCTACAGCAGATGTGTCTAAGTTCACTGGTGTGCAGAAGTACGGCTTCATCCGCTTGCAGGACGTGAACCTGGCCTACAACCTGAAGGGGGCTTGGATGAACAAGATAGGTCTGGGCAGCGCACAGGTCTATGTATCTGGTCAGAACCTCTTCTTCTGGGCTCCAGACTGGGAGTTCAGCGATCCTGAGATACGCAGCAGCCGCACCACGCAGTTGGCTCGCACATTCACCTTTGGATTAAATGTTAGATTCTAATTAATTAAGACACAATAGATATGAAAGCATATAATTATCTTTTGGCAGGCCTGATGGGCGTGTGTGCCCTCACTTCCTGCAACGACGATGACTTCTTGGAGGAACAGCCAAGGACCATCTACACCGTAGATACTGCCTTCGAGAAGAGCAGTCAGGTGGATGCTGCCATTGCCCGTGCCTACATAGGTTTCAACTACATGTTTGGCTTCCACAACCTCTATGTGGAGGGTGCAGCAGCCAGCAACCTGCTGGCTGGCAACGGTGCCGATGTGATAGGTGGCGGACAGGCTTACCCACACATGGCCGCTGGCCAGTTCTCTAACTTCATGAGCCTGAACTCTAACACAGGCGACTTCAACACGCTTTGGAACGAGCTCTACCAGCTGGCTGCAGAGGCCAACCTCGCCCTGCATGGTGCAGAGCTGGTGAACTGGAACAACGAGGCCGATAAGGCTTACGCTGTGGCTCAGGCTCGCTTCTTCCGTGGTTGGGCTTACCTCCGTCTGGGTGAGTGCTTTGGCGGTGTGCCTATCGTAGAGGAGTTCAGCGAGCAGCTGAAGTTCGACTATGGACGCAACACCCGTCAGGAGGTCTATCAGTTTGCCATCGACGACCTGAAGGCAGCTGCTGCTGGCCTTCCAGAATATCCACGTCAGACGGGCCGTGCGGCTCAGGGCGTAGCCAACCATTTCTTGGCAGAGGCTTATCTGGCACAGGGCGTAGAGACAGGCAACAACTCCCTCTTCAACGATGCTGTGGCTGCAGCCCAGAAGGTGGTGGCTGCCTATCCGCTGATGACTCAACGCTTCGGCGTGCGTGCCAACCCAATGGATCAGGGTACCAACGGCTTCCTGAACGTGCCAAACTATAAGGAAGACGGAAACGTGTACTACGACCTCTTCCAGATGGGCAACTACGACTATGCAGAGGGCAATACGGAGAGCCTGATGGCTGTGCAGTCGCCTACCTACAACCAGTGGGTGTCTGACGGTGGTAATGTCTATATGTATGGTGTCACCGTAGGTGCGCCTTACCGTGACTTCGTGTGGAATGCTACAGAGACGCAGCCAGACTCAGCTGGTCCTTGGCACGACAATCCAAACATCGACATGAACCAGTTCGTAGGCGGCAATCAGGGTGCCTATCTGGGTGGTACCTCTTGGGGTCTGGTAGGCTCTACCGACTACTCTGACGAGGTGGTTTGGGAAGGCAGCTTCAGCGATGACATCCGCAACTCACAGATCGTGCGCTGCGACCCAGTGGTGATGGAGAAGACCTCTAAGCACTATGGTGAAATCTGTAAGAAAGAGTGGCTGCTCTACCCATCGGCCCTGATGCGTATCTCTTGCAAGATCGCTATGCAGGACGGTTGGGGCTGGGATTCTCACCACGCCTTCGCTGGTGTGCAGACCTTCTGCTACCAATATGGTCGTGATATGTATGTGGCTCGCTCAGCAGAGACCTATCTGCTGCTGGCAGAGGCTTATCTGCGCTTAGGCGATCAGGCCAACGCCACAGCTGCCCTGAACACCGTGCGTCAGCGTGCACAAGCTTCCTATATGTACAGCACCATCACCATGCGCGACATTTTGGATGAGCGTGCCCGTGAGCTGGCATTCGAGGAGCATCGTTGGCCTACCTTGCTGCGCCTGGACAAGACAGGTGGCCAGAACCCTGACATGAAGTATCAGCTGGAGCACTACACCATGTTCACCAACGATCTGGGTCAGGATGGCATCGTACCAGAGTGGACATTGTTCCCCATTCCTCTGACGGTGATCAACCTGAACAAGGAGGCACAGCTGGAGCAGAATCCTGGTTGGAATTGATTATACTAATAGTTAGGTAAGAAGCGGGGTATGCAGATTTATACGAGTCGTATCGTATGATCCGTATGGCCCGCTTATTTTATTTGAAAAATGAATTATCGGAAAATTTCCGTTTTTGATATTTATTTGCTAACTTGCAGCAGTTTAAGAAAAATATAAGACAATTATGAATAAGAATAGAAGAAACGCTTTGAAAACGATGGGATTCGGAGTAGCTGGCATCGCCTTCGCCTCCTATGTGAAAGCAGCCGATGTGCTGGATGAAGCCACGTTGCTGAGTCTGCCACGTGCCAATCAAACCCCTCAGGGCATGCCACAGCCGAAGTATGATGAGCCAGTGGTGTATGAGGGACCAGACGTGATCATCCGCAGAATAGATGAGCACACGTGGGAAGGCAACGGCCACCTGATGGCCAATGAGACCATCTACATCATCGAGGGCAACGAGCGCACCATCCTGCTGGATGCGGGCACTAAGATAGATGGCCTACGCAAGATAGTGGAGGGCATCACCTCAAAGCCTATCACGCTGATAGCTACGCACGTGCACCCAGACCATACGGGCAGCGCCATTCACGATTTCGAGGAGATCTGGATCAATGCGGGCGATGAGGTGAACGTGCCTCAGTTCATGGCCGACTATAAAGGTAAGGTGAACTTCCTCGAAGACGGTCAGGTATTCGACTTGGGTGGTCGCCACATCGAGGTGATCTTCACCCCTGGACATACGCCAGGCAGCACTACCTTCTTCGAGATGGAAGGGCGCAAGTGGGGCTATAGCGGCGATGCCTTTGGCTCTGGTAATCTGTTGCTCACCACCAACTTCTCCACACTGCTGGCCACTACCACTCGCATAGAGAGCTATATGAAGCGTCACGGCATAGAGAAGATGTATCCGGGCCACTACATGGGCAGCAATCCTGAGACGCTGCAGCGCGTCAGCGACCTGAAGAAGATGTCGGAGGAGATGATAGCTGGCACGCGCAAGGGCGAAACCTCTGGACAGGCGATGATGGGTCTGAATGGCCGCATACGTGACTTTGGCGTGAATATCAGTTATCGCGATCCAGAAGGGGTGAAATAGTACGGCTGCGCCGTAAAATTAAAAGATGCAAAAATGCAAAAATAGTTTTGGTTTTTGGTTTTATGAAGAAGATATTTGGAATAGTTTGTTTGGCTTGTATGAGCCTGACGTTGAATGCCCAGCTGCTGCATACCACGGTGGCGCAGGGCGAAGTGGAAGGTGTGGAGCAGAATGGATTGGCTCACTATAAGGGCATCCCATTTGCTACGCCACCAGTGGGGAATCTGCGTTGGAAGGCACCGCTGCCTGCACAGAAGTGGGAAGGGGTGTATAAGGCCGATAGCTTCAAGGACAAACCTTACCAGCAGAGTCAGGGTTCGGCGCGTGAGGGTCAGCCTGGCGTGAGTGAGGATTGCCTCTACCTGAACGTGCTGACACCTGCCAAGCGGGCAGGAGAGGGGCTCCCCGTGCTGGTGTGGATTCATGGAGGTGGATTCAGCACAGGTGCTTCTTGGGAGCAGAATGGTGAGAAGTTTGCACAGGCTGGCATTGTCTATGCAGCCATCACCTATCGTACCAATGTATTCGGATTTCTTTCATTGCCAGAACTGAGCAAGGAGAGTGAGAAGGAGACGGGGCGTGCCATCAGTGGGAACTATGGATTGATGGACCAGATAGCTGCCCTGCAATGGATACATGACAATATCGCGGCCTTTGGTGGTGATCCTGAGAAGGTGACCATCATGGGCGAGAGTGCTGGTGCCATCTCTGTGGCGATGCTCTGCCAGAGTCCGCTGGCAAAGGGCTTGTTCCGCGGAGCGATCTCCGAGAGTGGTGGCAACATGGCTCCAGAGGACAATGTGCGCATTGACAACAACTCCATCCGCAATGTGGTGGGCAGCGAGAAGTATGGTTCCGACTTTCTGGGTCGTATAGGTTTCGGGAAGCTGAAGCTGAAGGACCTGCGCAAGGTGGATCCTGAGAAGTATATGGGCGACCCTATCGCCTTCGGTGCTGGTGGGGCACTATGGCCAACCTACGATGGCTACGTGCTGAAGGGCGATCCTTACAAGCTCTATGAGCAGGGCGACTACAACGATGTGAATGTGCTGATAGGTACCAACAGCGATGAGGGCTCTATGTTCACGGGCTTCTTGGGTGCCTTCACGCCTGAGCAGTATGAGCAGGAGATGAAGGAGAGCTTCCCAGACCCAGTGTGGCAGCAGCGCTTCCGCGAGATGTATCCAGGGGCTATGCCACAGCAGGCGTTCGATGCTCATAGCGACATCTTCCGTGAGGCTGCGTTTGCTTGGCCAACCTACGCGTGGGGCAACCTGCAGAGCAAGAACACAGCAGAAGGCAAGGGCAAAGGCAAGGTCTATATGTTCTTCTTCAACCACGCTAAGCAGAACATGTTCCGTCGTGGTCAGGAGGGCAATCGTGAGTACCTCACCATGCATGCAGGTGAGCTGGGTCTGACCTTTGGTCAGCTGGGAGGCTTTGGTGGTCGTTCTAATCCAAGTGACGAAGCACTTTCACGCCTCGTGATGCAGTACTGGATCAACTTCATCAAGACGGGAGATCCTAACGGTGGCTACCTGCCTTTGTGGCCTGAGTACAGCAAGGATACGGAGACGGTGATGAACTTCCGCGATGGTGCCTATCTGACACCTATCCACAACAAGCCCCAGCTGGAGCTTTGGGAAGAGTACTTCAAGTGGCGTAGGGAACATAGAACGCCTTTAAATTGAAAATTGAAAATTGAGAATTAAGGCTGCGCTGCGTTAACCCATCCGAATGGATAATTGTCAATTGTGAATTGATAAATAAAAAAAATATATGAAGAAACTAGTATTATCTATTGCATTGTCAGCAGCGGCCCTGATGCCTGCTGCAGAGGCATTAGCCCAATTCAACATGGGAGCCCAGCTGCCAAGATTGCAGCGTCGTGAATCATTCGACATGGTGAAGGAGTCATGGAGTGCTGGCTGGATAGCCGTGCCAGAGAGTAGCCCGAATGACTATGGTGTCTACTACTTCCGCAAGGATGTAGACCTGGCTGCTAAACCAGCTAAGTTCGTGGTCTATGTGACGGGCGACACACGCTATAAGCTCTACATCAACGGCCAGTTGGCCTCACTGGGTCCTGCTCGCAGCGACTCCAAGCATTGGAACTATGAGACGGTGGATTTGGCACCATACCTCAAGGCAGGCAAGAACGTCTTCGCTGCGCAGGTGTGGAACGAAGGCAGCTTCACCCCGGTGCCTAACGCCACCATCCGCACAGGCTTCCTGATGATGGGTGAGGGTGATGCGAAGGTGGTGAGCACAGACGGCACTTGGAAAGCTATCCAAGACCCAGCCTACACTCCGATTCCTCAGCGCGTGCCTGGCTACTATGCGCTGGGGGCTGGTGAGCAGATAGACATGAGTCAGACCATCGCTGGCTGGCTGGAGGCAGATGCCGACCTCAGTCAGTGGAAAGACGCGCAGGTGTTCGACGTGGGTACGCCTCACGACACCAGTACGGGAACAGGTGTATACAGCACCCACTTGCTGGTGCCAAGCACGCTGCCACAGGTGGAGCGCTTCGAGAAACGGCTGGCTGTGGTGCGTCAAGACGGTGGTCTGAAGTTGCCTAAGGAGTGGCCTGCAAAGCAAGCTGCAGTCACCATCCCTGCCAACCAGACGGTGGAGCTACTGCTTGACCAACAGGAACTTACCAATGGTTTCTTCAAGCTGAACTTCAGCAAGGGAAAAGACGCAGAAATCAATATTGGCTATGCAGAATCACTCTATACAGATGAGCGTGGCAACAAGAAAGGCAATCGCAACGAGGTAGAAGGGAAGTTCTTCGTGGGTCGTTGGGACAAGCTGCTCTCCAGCGGTAAGGACAATCAGCAGTTCACCTCTCTCGACTGGCGCACCTTCCGCTATATCAAGCTGAACATTGTGACAAAGGGCGAGGCACTGACGATCAACGATATTGGCAGCACGTTCACAGGCTATCCTTTCGTGCTGAATGCCCATCTGGATACAGACAATCAGGAACTGCAGAAGATGATGGAGATAGGTTGGCGTACAGCCCGCCTCTGCGCTATCGAGACCTATACCGACTGCCCATTCTACGAGCAGCTGCAATACTTGGGCGACACCCGCATTCAGGCGTTGGTATCCCTTTATAATAGTGGTGACGACCGCTTGGTGAAGAACTTCCTGCACCAGAGCGATATGAGTCGCAACGCAGAGGGTATCACGATGGGGCGTGCGCCATCGGAGTTGGCTCAGTACATCACCCCATACGCCCTGAGCTACATCTACGCCATCCACGACTACATGCGCTACGGAGCCGATCAGGACTTGGTGCTCGACCTGATTCCAGGGGCAGAGCAGATACTTCACTACTTCAGCAAGTATCAGCAGGCAGACGGACGCATCAAGGGATTGCCAGGTTGGAACTTCTCCGACTGGGTGACAGCTCCTGGATGGAACACGGGTGTGGCGCAGGCAGGCAGCGATGGTGGAGCCATCCTCATGGATCTGCAGTTGCTTCTGGGCTACCAGACGATGAGCGACTTAGAGAACTATCAGGGCAACACCTTCATGGCGAAGAAGTACGACGATAAGGCTGCCCAGCTCAAGGCCAGCATCCAGCGCGCCTACTGGAGTGCTGAGAAGGGCCTCTATGCGCAGACCATCGAGAAGGATGCTTTCTCTCAGCACGCCAACTCACTGGCCATCCTCACAGGTATGGTAGAGGGCGAGCAGGCCCGTCAGGTGGCACAGAAGATGCTCACAGACAAAGAATTGGATCCTTGCTCCGTGTATTATAAGTTCTACCTGCACGAGGCATTAGTAAAGGCAGGCTTGGGCAACGACTACCTGAAGTGGCTCGACATCTGGCGTGAGAACATCGCGATGGGACTCACCACATGGTGTGAGACCAGCGATGTAGATGGTACACGCAGCGATTGCCACGCTTGGGGTGCCAGTCCGAACATCGAGTTCTTCCGCACCCTGCTGGGTATAGACAGCGCAGCGCCAGCCTTCGCGCAGGTGAAGATAGAGCCTCGCTTGGGCGACATCCAGAAGATTGGTGGCACGATGCCACATCCGAAGGGCAGCATCAAGGTGGCTTATCAGAAGAACGGCTCTACCCTGAAGGCAGACATCGAGCTGCCAGCAGGTGTCACTGGCACACTGGTTTGGGCAGGTAAGACCTACCAACTGCAAGGCGGTAAGAATACGATAGAGGCTCGCTAAACAAGAGAGTGCCTAAAACAAAAGTGACCATCGATCTGAAAGTCGGTGGTCACTTTTGTTATATCTGTCATTGCTGTGGGCAATCTTTGCAGAGTGTTGAGAAGTATTTCCAAAGCGGAGCCACCATCAACGCCTGCATGAAGTCGCCACGCTCCAGCATGGCCTTCACTTCTTCTTGAGAGAACAGATAGACCTCCACGTCTTCCAAGGCATCCAGATGCTGGGCACTTACGCGTTCCACGCCTGTTGCCAGAAAGCAATGTGTCAGATTATTCATGGTGCTGGGGTTGGCAGAAATCTGCATGATCTCCTGCCACTCTCCTCCCGCATAGCCCGTCTCCTCCTGAAGCTCTCGCTGAGCAGCCTGCAAGGGTGTCTCTCCCTCTTCCATACAGCCAGCCACCACTTCAAAGCAGGTGCGACCCAGCCCATGACGGTATTGGCGCACCAGCACCATCTGTCCCTCTTTGGTGATGGCGATGACATTGATCCACGTAGGGTATTCCAGTACGTAGTACTCATCCATGATGCGACCGTCTGGGAGTTGCACCTTGTCGCGTCTGGCTGTGAGCCAAGGGCGCTTAAAGAGGTATTCGCTGCTTAGCAGCTTCCAATCCATCGACTTCATTACGTTAAACATTAAACGTTAAACATTAAACATTCTAGCTGCGCTATGAATTTTAGCCTTCAAACTCTTTGGCAACTTTCTTCATCACCTCACTGATCTCGATGTGCTGCGGACAGATGCGCTCGCATTTTCGGCACTGGATGCAGTCGGAAGCCTTGCCATGCTCCGCGATAAGATTGTTGTAGTAGGCTGTCTCGGATGTGAATCCGTCCTTCTTGAAGCGCTTCTTGGCATTGTAGAGCGAGAAATACTCAGGAATGGCGATGTGCTGAGGGCATCCCTTCACGCAATAGCGACAGGCCGTACAAGGCACAGCGATGCTGCCATTGATGATGTCTGCAGCTCTGTGCGTGATGGCCATCTGCTCCTCTGTCAGAGGCTTGAAATCCTGCATATAAGAGGTGTTGTCGTCCAGCTGTTCGTAGTTGCTCATGCCAGAGAGCACCATCATCACCTGAGGCTGTGAAGCGGCAAAGCGGATGGCCCAAGATGGGATGGAGAGATCAGACTCCGACTGCTTGAACATCTTCTTCACGCCCTCTGGAACATTCACCAGCGTGCCACCCTTCACAGGCTCCATCACCACTACAGGCTTCTGGTGCTTGCAAATCACCTCGTAGCACTTGCCAGACTGAATGCGATCGCTGTCCCAATCCACATAGTTGAGCTGAATCTGCACCAGCTCTATCTCAGGATGCTCCGTGAGGATGTGATCCAGCAGCTCCGCACTATCGTGGAACGAGATACCCATGTGGCGTATCTTGCCAGCAGCCTTCAGTTCCTGCAGAAATTCGAAGCTGTGCAGCTTGGTGGCATTCTTATAGGTAGCCTGATTCAGGGAGTGCACCAGGTAGTAGTCGAAATAGTCTACACCCACCTTCTGCAGCTGGCGCTCGAAGGTTTCGCGTTGCTTCTGCTCAGAGTGCAGCATCATAATGGGCAGCTTGGTAGTGATGGTGTACTTATCGCGCGGATAGCGCTCCACCAGCACCTCTTTCATCACCTCCTCACTCTGGAAGTTGTGATACATCCACGCCGTATCAAAATAGGTGAACCCACGCTCGATGAACGTGTCCACCATACGTTTCAGTTGTTCCTTATCAAAGCTCGTCTGGTCAGCAGGGTCGAGCAACGGCAGTCTCATGCAGCCAAATCCTAGTTTCTTAGCCATAATTACGTAGTTTTGATGTTTATTTCAGGCGAAGATACAAAAATATTTGCATTTGACGAAAATAATGCACAACTTTGGGACACCTTACAATAATATTTGTACTATGAGAAAGACAATTCTTCTTTTGACGCTGCTGCTATCTGTCTGCTTCCTGAACGCGGCAGAGGTGGTGGATATCTGCATCTATGGGGGCACATCCTCTGGAGTGATGGCAGCCTATACAGCCCGCAAGGCAGGTAAAAAGGTCCTGCTGGTGGAGCCAACCGATCGCGTTGGCGGACTCACTACTGGCGGACTCGGAGCCACAGATATAGGCAATCCCTACATCATGAAAGGCTACACCTACGACTTCTATAAGCGCATAGGCCAGTACTATGGCACCACAGAGATGCACTTTGCCTTCGAGCCTAAGGTGGCCCTCCAGATCTATCAGCAGTATATCGACGAGGCTGGGGTGGAGGTGCTCTATAACCACAGGCTCTTCAGCGTGCAGATGGAGAACAACGTGATAAAATACATCGTGGTGGAGGACTCCAAGCACCCATCGAAAAACACCAATATTACGATACAGGCGAAGGAATACATCGACTGCTCTTATGAGGGCGACCTGATGGCCAACAGCAACGTGAGCTTTACCACAGGGCGCGAGGGCAACGACGTGTATGGTGAAACGTGGAACGGCTCGTTCTGGTCGCTGCATCACCAGTTTCCCGACTATGTGGATCCCTACGTGGTGAAGGGAGACCCCAAGAGCGGACTGCTCTATGGCATCCTTCCAGGAGAGCCCTCTCTCCCAGGACAGGGCGACAAGAACATTCAGGCGTACAACTATCGCATCACGCTGACAGACGATCCTGCCAACATGATTCCCATCACAGAGCCAGAGAACTACGACCCCAAGAAATACGAGCTGCTGATTCGCCTCAAGGAGCGTTCGCCATTCTCTGACAGAGGACTGGAGGATATCTTCATCTGGAGCCGCATGCCCAATCATAAGACGGACATCAACAATCGCGGGGGCTTCTCTACAGATGTGATAGGAGAAAACTGGGACTATCCTACAGCCAGCTATGAGCGCCGTGCAGAGATAGCCAAGCAGCATCTGGACTATACCAAGGGCTTGCTCTACTTCGTGGGGCATGATGAGCGCATTCCAGAGAACGTGCGCCAAGAGATGCTGCGTTGGGGCTACCCGAAGGATGAGTTCCTTACGACTGATCATTTCACAGCCCAGCTCTATATCCGCGAGAGCCGCAGAATGCTGGGGCGCTATGTGATGACGCAGGCCGACTGTGAAAGTCGTACGCAGGTGGACGACTATGTGGGCTGGGCTGCCTACACGATGGACTCGCACAACTGCGGACGCTACGTGGTGAATGGTATGGTGAAGAATGAGGGCAATGTGGAGGTAAGCATCAAGGGACCGTATCGCGTGTCCTATCGCTCCATCACCCCTCGTGAGGAAGAATGCAGGAACCTGCTGGTGCCTGTCTGCCTCTCAGCTTCGCACATCGCCTATGGCAGCATCCGTATGGAACCTGTCTTCATGGTGCTGGGGCAGAGTGCAGCCTTAGCAGCCTGCCAGGCCATCGACCAGTGCGGAGGCATTGTGCAGAGCGTGGATGCAGAGAAGGTCTATCAGCAGATGGAGGCTTCAGGGGAATAAACAAACAAGGCAGCATCTTCGAGGGTGCTGCCTTGCTTTTAGTCGTTTAAGAGCGCATCGAGCTTGCGCCACGCTTTCAAGTACTTATTCAGTCGGAGCCTGTCCTCCTCCGTGATTTCATTCAGGCGGAAGATATTCATATTGTCCTCCAAGTCGGCCATCTTCACATATCTTCCTATTTCGTTCCTACTCGCCCTGTCTACGAAATCCTGGTAATCCTCGCCCTCTTGTCTCGTCACAGAGACGATGCCATCGACAATCTCCTGAGGGAAACCTTCTTGCAGCAGGAACTCAGCTGTCACATCCGTATCCTCGATGATGTCATGCAGCAGACCCACGAGCTTCTGCTTGGTGTCAATGAGGTTCTGCGAAACACGAATCACATGGCCATAGTAGGGCTTGCCAGCCTTGTCCACCTGTCCACGATGCTTCTCCAGCACCAGAGAGACCGCTTTATCGAAGAGCACCTGATAATCCTCTGCCACATAGACATAATAGAAGCATACCTCATAAGCCTTGCCATAGAGTGTCTGCACAGCCTCCACGGCTTTCTGCTTCACCTCTGCCACCATTGATCCACAGACCTCTACCTTTCCATCTTCATCGGAAGCCACGAGAAGCTTCTCTGGGTGTAGGCTGAGGTTGATATATATTACCTTGTTCTCCATATTCAATGAAATCTGTGCAAAGGTAATAATATTGAATTATAAAATGGGAGGTATTTAGATAAAAAGCAAAAAAACTTATCTTCGCAGCGAACTTATAACCTTTTCGATGCGCATATACTTCCATTTTATTGGCCTATTGTGCAATGTTCAATGTGAACGTTTGGCTTTCCAGTCCTTCACCACTGACGTTCACTTTCACATTACCAGCATTCTTGGCACGGATCACAGCGAGTGAGCGACCATAAGCAGTAGGGTAGATGCCACTCTGGAACGTGTTGGTAGTGATGAGTGTCTGACTGCCAAAGCCCAGCAACTGAGCACCTTCAACCTGTACGTTCAGTTCGCGATCAGCCTTTGATTCCACCTCACCATTCTCACCCGTTAGGTTGATATCGAGGTAGATCAGTTCGCCAGCCTTGTGCTCATTGACCATTGACCATTGACCGTTGACCATTTTACAGTTTGGCTCAGCCTCGATGCTGATGCCTACCTTTCCTGAGGCAGAAGTAAGCACTTGCTCACCAGCATTAGTCACAGCCTTCAGCGTACCAGCCTCATATGGCACTTCGAAAGTAGCTACATAGTCCTTCACTTCCTGCTCGCCAATCAATTTATCATTCAGATACAGCTTCACAGAAGGAGCGCTGGTGAATACCTCTATTGTAGCCATCATGCCCTCGCAGCCTTGCCAGCTCCATGAAGGAATGCTGTTGATACCACGCCAGATAGACTTGATCAGCGCTTCCTTATGTAATGGGCTCACACCAATATATGGTTTATTGTCTTTCAGGAAGATGGCTTTAGCCAGCAGAGCTTCACCAGTAGGATTGCCATTGATGTCAAGGGCACCACCACCATTCAGATGCCAAGGGAACTCCTTATTAGCAAAATTCTCATCATCAGAATAGTACCAAGCCCCAAGACCTATCTCACCAATATAATCCCAAGCCGTCCACATGAAGTCGCCAATGAGGTAGGGGAGTTCCTCCACCATTTTCCAGTTCTCTGCCAACTGGTATGGGAATGTTTCACTACCCACGATGATACGTCCAGGATGCAGATCGCCATCAAGAGGATAGCGTTTGCTGCCGTAGTTGTAGCCTGCAATGTCGAGGGCATCCAGCACTGGCGATGCTGCCTCGTCCATCATAGGAACTAACACGGCGTTCATCATACCTTCGTTTGAGGCCACCATCATCTGGTTATATTGCTCGCTGGTCATAGGTCCCTGTCCGCCCATTTGAGCAGAATTGGATTGTTCGAAGATGTTGCGTCCCATCTTGGTGAGGCCAATGATCATAATGTTGATACCAGCTGTCACAGGACGAGAAGCATCTTCTTGGTGCAGGCGGGCTATCAAGTCCTTTGCCAGCTCCATCCCTTCTTCCTGAGAAGGTTCGCCCACCTCGTTACCGATGCTATACATGATCACGCTGGGGTGGTTGAAGCTATACTTCACGAAGTGGCGGATATCCTCTTGATAATTAGCACGGAAGTAGTTGCTATAGTCGTACTTTGTCTTGGTGATGTACCACATGTCCCACAACTCGTTCATCACATACATACCCAGCTCGTCGCAAGCCTCCAGCAATGCCTCAGAGGCAGGATTGTGTGAGATACGTATGGCGTTGAAACCATATTGCTTCATGATACCCACCTTGCGCAGATCAGCCTCCTTGTACTCAGCAGCTCCCAGCACACCATTGTCGTGGTGGATGCAGCCACCCTTCAGTAGCACCTTCTCACCATTCATCAGCAGGCCATCTTGGGCGTTCCAACTGATCTGGCGTATGCCAAAGCGCTTCTCCTGCACCTCGATGGTCTTGCCATCCTTCTTCAGCTCTACTACTGCTGTGTAGAGATTCGGATGCTCAGCACTCCACAGCTTAGCACCTGCCACATCAAGCTCCACCTTGTCGCCCTCTGCTTCAGCCACTTTCGTCTCGCCATCAAAGAGGCTCACGCTGATTTCACCCCCTTGGTGAGAGGTCTGCACAGCCACCTTCGCAGGAGCGATGGAAAGTGTGCTGATGCGTACATCTTCTATATAGTCTTTCTCCTGCACGCAGAGCGTCACAGGGCGATAGATGCCAGCACCGCTGTACCAACGGCTATTAGGCATTTCGGAGTTGTCCACATCCACGCGGATAATGTTCTCACCAGCTTTCAGCAATCCGTCTAAGCACACCTCGAAAGGCATGTAGCCATAAGGGTAGCCCCCAGCTTCCTGTCCGTTCACCAGCACCTTGCTGTTGCGATATACGCCATCGAACTTCAGCGTGACGTGCTTCTGCAGCATGTCAGAAGAGGCGTTGAATGTCTTTTCATAATGGTACACATTGCCAGGATAGAATCCGTTGTGACGACCTTCTGGTACGTCAGCACTACGCGTTTCTGTCTGCATGGCATCGTGAGGCAGGTCTACCACTTGGCGGTCTGGTTGGCTGTCACTCCAAAATTCCCATTCTTCATTGAAATCTGCCTGTTGATTGGCAGAGCAAGCAGTCAGTCCAGCAACCAGTACTCCAGAAAGGAGGTTTAAGTTAGTTCTTTTCATCTTTTTCTTCGTTTATTTAGTTATTATCTGCAAAGATAACGAGTTTTTTTGAATCCCTATTGCTCTTTTCACATGATTAGTTGGTCATTCGCTGCTTAGATTTTAGTCTTCACACTTCACAGATGGCATTTAAGTGCCTTATTTATAATCGCTTAGGAGTGTGAAGTGTTGTCGTGAACACTTCACCACTCTTCACGCTTTTGTGAAGTGTTGTGAAGAGTCAAACGCCACACTTCACACTCGTTATCGCTTGTATCAGAGGGAGTTAACTACCCTTTGTGAAGTGTGAGGTCTAAAATCGAGAGTGGGGTTCGCTGTCAACGAAAGTAGGTCTCGTCCCCAACGAAAGTAGGTTTCGCCATAGACGAGATTACGTTTCGTTGAGACTTAGGTTACGGCAATCCTTGCCTTAGGTTACGCCTCGACTTTTGCTGGTGTGCACAGAAACATTTTTTCCTGTGC
Organism: uncultured Prevotellaceae bacterium; assembly: GCA_937891085.1. Classification (GTDB taxonomy): domain Bacteria; phylum Bacteroidota; class Bacteroidia; order Bacteroidales; family Bacteroidaceae; genus Bacteroides. The sequence continues at coordinate 20,699 of CALAEY010000059.1, forward strand.
ACACCAACAAATTTTCTCTAACACAGGAAAAATTTTTTCCTAACTAGGGAAAAAGTTTTTCCTAACTGGCGCACTCTTAATTTCCGATAGCCTTCTCAGAGAAAAAACTACTAAGGCATCAGACAAAATAGTAGTTCC
>CALAEY010000060.1 GCA_937891085.1 uncultured Prevotellaceae bacterium
GGGATTCCTCAGATGAGGAGTCCCTCCCTTTGTTGTTATTGTCTCTATTTATCTAATTCCTGTGCAAAACATTATTGTTAAATTATAACATGATTAGCAATAAATACCTCATTTTGTAAGTCCTATTTAGCAGACACAAGGTAAATGTCCTATATTTCTTTATAAATGGCAAAAAAAAGTTTTTTTGAAATTCTTTTATTCTACATGTAATGTTTTTTAAAAAAAAATTACTAACTTAGCGGGGTCTAATATATCCATGCGAGATAATAAAATAGTAAATAATAAATAAATTCCTTAAATTGATATGGAAAACAAAATTCAAGAATTGACCGATAAAATCTATCGCGAAGGCGTAGAAAAAGGTAATGAAGAAGCTCAGAAGCTTATTCAGAAAGCACAAGAAGAAGCTGCAAGTATTGTTGCAAGTGCCAAGAATGAAGCTGAATCTATTTTAGCTGCGGCTAAGAAATCTGCTGATGAATTGTCAGAAAATACTAAGTCAGAATTGAAACTTTACACTGGTCAAGCTGTAAATGCCTTAAAGTCTGAAGTTACAAATCTGCTGACTGATAAGATCGTGAATACCGATGTAAAGGCGTTTACAGGAAATAAGGACTTCTTGAATAAGTTTATCGTTTCATTAGCTCAGAAGTGGTCTGCCACTGAGCCTTTAGTAATTTCAACGAGTGATGCTGACGGATTGAAAGCATTCTTTGCTGCTCAGGCTAAAGACTTGTTGGAAAAGGGCGTGAAAATAGAGCAAGTGAACGGCCTTAAGACCTTGTTCTCTGTTTCTCCTGCGGATGGTTCTTATAAAGTGAATTTTGGAGAGGAGGAGTTTGTCAACTATCTGAAGGATTTCTTACGCCCACAGTTAGTAGACTTGTTGTTTAAATAAAAGTTGGTACTATGAGTAAATATTATTACTTAGTTACCGGCTTGCCTGAATTAACGTTAGAGGATAATAGACTCAGGTATTCTGTTGCTGATTTTAAGAAAGAGTTTTATCCCGAGCTCTCTAAAGGAGATCAGAAATTAGTGGATTTGTTCTATCTTAAATTCGACAATGAAAATGTGTTGTCTCTGTTGAAAAACAGAGAGGCAGTGATTGATGAACGAGGAAATTTCTCTGCCGATAGCATTCTTGCTATTATCAGACAGATACAGGAGGAAGGTAAAATATTGACACCTAATGTCTTACCTCCTTATTTGAATCAGTTCATCACTTCTTATATGCTGGATTCAACATTTGCAGAAGGTAAAGTTATGGTAGTAGATAGACTTGCTGCCATGTATTATGCTCATGCCATGAAATGTGGGAATGATTTCCTCTCTTCTTGGTTTGAGTTTAATCTTCATGTGAACAATATTCTGGTAGCACTCACCGCTAGAAAGTTTAAGATGGAAGTAGAACCTCTGATTGTGGGTGATACGGAAGTTTGTCAGGCATTGCGTAGTTCAAATGCCAGAGATTTCGGACTTTCAAGCGAAGTTGACTATTTGGAGCAAGTGGTGAAGATTTCTGAAATCACAGATCTTGTAGAGCGTGAGAAAAAAATAGATCAGCTTCGCTGGAAATGGATGGAAGATAAGACCTTCTTTGAATACTTCTCTTTGGAGCGTTTATATGTATTTCTGTTGCAGTCGGATATTATTGAGCGCTGGTTGACCCTTGATAAGGAAAAGGGAAGCCAAATGTTCAGAAGTATTATTGCTGCTCTCAAAGACGAGGTAAAGGTACCTGTGGAATATTGATAAAAATAAATTAACTATATATGGCAACAAAAGGAACTGTTAGTGGGGTAATTGCCAACATGGTGACCCTGAACGTAGATGGTCCTGTCGCTCAGAATGAGATCTGTTATATCTTGACTGGCGGGGACAGACTTATGGCAGAGGTGATTAAGGTGGTAGGCTCTCAGGTTTATGTGCAGGTTTTCGAAAGCACACGTGGACTTAAGGTGGGGGCTGAAGCTGAGTTTACTGGCCATATGCTTGAAGTGACATTAGGTCCGGGTATGCTTTCTAAGAACTATGATGGTTTGCAGAATGACCTGGATAAGATGGAAGGCGTATTCCTCAAACGCGGAGATTATACGTTTCCGTTGGATAGAGAGAAGAAATGGCATTTTGTGCCACTCGCAAAGGTAGGTGATCAAGTGAAGGCCTCCTATTGGCTGGGAGAGGTAGATGAAAACCATCAGCCTCTGAAGATCATGGCTCCTTTCAGACTGAAAGGTACTGCAGTTGTTAAGTCTATAGTAAGTGAAGGAGACTATACAATCGATGATACGGTGGCAGTATTGACTGACGAAGAGGGCAAAGATGTAAATGTCACCATGACTCAGAAATGGCCAGTAAAGGTGGCTATGACAAATTATGTTGAGAAACCTCGTCCATTTAAGTTGCTGGAGACAGGCGTACGTGCTATTGATACCTTAAATCCTATTACAGAGGGTGGAACAGGCTTTATTCCTGGACCTTTCGGAACGGGAAAGACTGTGTTGCAGCATGCTATTTCTAAGCAGGCCGAGGCAGATATCGTGATTATTGCTGCCTGCGGTGAACGTGCAAATGAGGTTGTGGAAATCTTTACGGAATTTCCTGAATTGGTTGACCCACATACTGGCAGAATGTTGATGGAGCGTACGATTATCATCGCAAATACTTCAAACATGCCTGTGGCAGCGCGTGAGGCTTCTGTGTATACGGCCATGACTATCGGAGAGTATTATCGTAGTATGGGTCTTAGAGTCCTGATGATGGCAGACTCTACTTCTCGTTGGGCTCAGGCATTGCGTGAGATGTCCAACCGTATGGAGGAATTACCTGGTCCTGATGCATTCCCAATGGATTTGTCATCTATTATCTCCAACTTCTACGGCCGTGCAGGATATGTAGAGCTTTATAATGGTCAGTCTGGTTCTATCACCTTTATTGGAACAGTGTCTCCTGCTGGTGGTAACTTGAAAGAGCCTGTGACCGAGAATACCAAGAAGGTGGCACGTTGTTTCTATGCTTTGGAGCAGGCCCGTGCCGATAGTAAGCGTTATCCTGCCATCAATCCTATCGATTCATATTCTAAATATGTGGAATATCCTGAGTTTGCTGGTTATATCTCAAAGCGCATCAATGATGAATGGCTGGGTAAGGTTAACGAACTGAGAACCCGTTTGCAGCGTGGTAAGGAAATTTCTGAGCAGATTAATATCTTAGGTGATGATGGTGTGCCAGTTGACTATCACGTTACATTCTGGAAGTCAGAACTGATAGACTTCGTTATCTTGCAACAAGATGCCTTTGATGAAGTTGATGCTGTGACACCTCTCGACCGTCAGGAAGAGATTATGGACTTGGTAATAGAAATTTGTCATACCGATTTCCAATTTGATAACTTCAATGAGGTTATGGACTTCTTCAAGAAGATCATCAACATTGGTAAGCAAATGAACTATTCTAAGTTCAAATCAGAGCAATACAACGATTACAAGAGACAGTTGCATGATCTGGTTGCAGAAAGAAAAGTTTAATCATTAAAACGAATATACAATGGCAGCTAGAGCTTTTCAGAAAATATATACTAAAATTACTCAGATAACCAAAGCCACCCTTTCGTTAAAGGCTACTGGTGTTGGTTATGACGAGTTGGCCACCGTAAACGGCAAGTTAGCACAGGTGGTGAAAATTGCAGGTGACGAGGTGACCTTGCAGGTATTTGAGGGAACACAGGGCATCCCTACCGATGCCGAAGTGGTTTTCTTGGGAAAGGCACCTACACTTAAAGTCAGCGACCAGTTGGCAGGACGTTTCTTCAATGCTTTTGGTGATCCTATTGATGGAGGTCCTGAGATAGAAGGTGTTGAAGTGGAGATCGGCGGACCGTCTGTGAACCCTGTTCGCCGTAAACAGCCTTCAGAACTGATTGCTACAGGTATTGCTGGTATCGACTTGAATAATACATTGGTATCAGGACAGAAGATTCCATTCTTCGCAGATCCTGATCAACCATTCAACCAGGTGATGGCTATGGTGGCCATGCGTGCAGAGACCGATAAGATTATTCTTGGAGGTATGGGTATGACCAATGATGACTACCTGTATTTCAAGAATGTCTTCTCTAATGCAGGTGCACTGAATCGTATTATAAGCTTCATGAATACCACTGAGGATCCTCCAGTAGAGCGTTTGCTGGTTCCAGATATGGCACTGACTGCAGCGGAGTATTTTGCTGTGCAGAAAAATGAGAAGGTGCTGGTGTTGCTGACTGATATGACCTCTTACTCAGATGCCCTCGCTATCGTGTCTAACCGTATGGATCAGATTCCTTCTAAGGATTCTATGCCAGGTTCTCTTTATTCCGACTTGGCTAAGATTTACGAGAAGGCCGTTCAATTCCCAACAGGCGGTTCTATCACGATTATTGCAGTGACTACACTTTCTGGTGGTGATATCACGCATGCAGTACCAGATAATACTGGTTACATCACTGAGGGTCAGTTGTTCTTGCGTCGTGATAGCGATATCGGTAAGGTTATTGTTGACCCATTCCGCTCTTTGTCACGTCTGAAACAGTTGGTAACAGGTAAGAAGACTCGTAAGGATCACCCACAGGTGATGAATGCAGCTGTGCGTCTTTATGCCGATGCCGCCAATGCAAAGACTAAGTTGGAGAATGGTTTCGACTTGACCAATTATGATGAGCGTACTTTGGCTTTCGCTAAGGAGTACTCAAACGACCTGCTGGCCATCGATGTAAACATCAACACTACCGAGATGTTGGATGTGGCTTGGAAGCTCTTCGGCAAGTACTTCCGTCCTGAAGAGGTGAATATCCGTAAGGAGTTTGTAGAGAAATACTGGCCTAAGGACAGTGAACAATAACCTTTAAAAAGACAACAAAGTGGCTATTAAGTTTCAATATAATAAGACTTCGCTTCAGCAGCTGGAAAAGCAACTGAAAGTGCGTCAGCGAACCTTGCCTATCATTAAGAACAAGGAGAGCGCGTTGCGCATGGAGGTTAAGCGCTGCAAAGATGAATCCGTCTTGCTGGAGCAGAAGTTGGAAAAAGGAATTCAAGCTTACGAAGCCATGTTTGCCCTTTGGAGTGAATTTGATGCCTCATTGATAAAGGTGACGGATGTTCATCTTGCTATCAAGAAGATTGCAGGTGTTCGTGTGCCTCAATTAGATAATGTGGACTTTGAGATACAGCCTTATAGCTTGTTCAGTTCACCCAAATGGTATGCCGATGGCATAGACTTATTGAAGAGTTTGGCACAGATTGCTATCGAAAGAGAGTTTACCGATGCAAAGCTGGGCTTGCTGGAGCATGCTCGAAAGAAGACCACGCAGAAGGTAAACCTTTTCGAGAAAGTTCAGATACCAGGCTATCAAGATGCTATTCGTAAGATTAAGAGATTCATGGAAGACGAGGAGAACCTTTCTAAGTCTTCACAGAAAATCATGAAGTCACATCAAGAGAAGAGAAAGGAGGAGAGTGAAGTATGATTACTAGAATGAAGAAACTCACATTCCTTATTTATCATAAGGATTATGAATCTTTTCTTGATAGGATTCGTGAATTGGGGGTCATTCATATTCAGGAGCGCCAAGCAGGTGAAATGAATGATGACTTGCAGCAAAGTTTAAGTCAACACAATCAGTATAAAGATTTGCTCAAGGAAATGTCTTTCCAGTTTAAAGACAAGGCAGATGAGCAAGTTTATACAGATATGTCGGCCAGCGAGCTGATAGATAAATACAACGACCTGGTTGCTCAGGTGCAGTCTTTGAATCAACGCATTCCTGCTGTTGACAAAGAAATCTCAGAAATGAACATCTGGGGTGAATTCAGTTGGAAAGATATTCAGAAGCTGCGTGAAGCAGGTTATTGTATTCAGTTTTACAACTGCACTGAGCGTGAATACCAGCAAGAATGGGAAAGCCTCTGTGATATCGTTCAGATAACCAAAGCTGCTGGACATGTGTACTTTGTTACTATTTCCAAAGAACCTGTGACACTGGATGTGGAACCAGTTTCCATGCCAAGTTTGTCTCTTTCAGAGTTGCAACAGAAAAGAGCTTCCCTTGCCGAAGAGCAGGCATCTGTCAAGGCCGAACTGCAGGAATTCTGTCGCAAATATTCCAAGACTTTGGAGCATTACGACCAATATCTGCAAGGCGATATTGACCTGATCAAGGTGCGTCTCGATGGTGAGCCTCAGGCAGAAGGTGCTGTCATGCTCATGGAAGGCTGGATACCTGTCGATTGCGAGCAGAATGTACGCAGCGCACTTGACGAAAGTTCTGTCTACTATGAGATCCGTGATTCTGTGAAAGGGGACAATCCTCCTATCAAGCTGAAGAACAATTGGTTCGTCAAGATGTACGAAGTGCTTACAGGAATGTATGGCATGCCTGAATATACCGAGTTTGATCCTACCTTCCTGATTGCTCCGTTCTTCTCCATCTTCTTTGCTTTCTGTGTAGGAGATGCGGGATATGGCTTGGCATTGATAGCTCTTGGTTTCTTCCTTAAGAAGAAATTACCGTCTATGCGTGGCATGATGAACCTGGTGATATCTTTGGGTATCTTTACTACGGTCATAGGAGCCATCTTCGGAACGTTCTTTGGATTCGAACTTGTTAAGCAAGAGTTTATCCCTCAAGGAATAAGGGATCTGATGTTTACCGGAAAAATAGCAGGAACATCTTTCGACAAGCAGATGCTTCTGGCTTTGGTTATAGGTATAATTCACATTAGTGTAGCACTCCTTATCAAGGCTCTTGTGTCTACAGTTCGCTTTGGGTTCAAGAATTCTCTTAGTGAGTGGGGATGGTTCATCGTTGTTGTAGGATTTGTGACTACAGGTACGCTGATGTTCCTCAATGTGATTCCAAAGAATGTGTCAATGTGGGCATTTGTCATCATTGGTGGTGTGGGGGCCATTGGAATCTATCTGCTCAACGACCTTCACCGCAATGTCTTTGTCAACATTGGTGCCGGTCTGTGGGGCACATATAATATGGCTACAGGACTGATGGGTGATACTCTGTCATACATTCGTCTGTATGCTTTGGGCTTGGCAGGTGCCATGCTCGGCAATGTGTTCAACATTCTGGCAGGAATGGCAGGCGATGCAGCTGGCGGTGGCATCATCGGATGGATTGTCTTCGGACTGATTTTCGTCTTCGGTCATACGCTTAACATCGGAATGTCATGCTTGAGTGCTTTTGTTCACCCACTCCGTTTGAATTTCGTAGAGTACTTTAAGAATTCGGGTTATGATGGAACAGGTATCTCCTATAGTCCATTTACAACCGTTGAGAATAAGAACAAGTAAGAATAAATAATAATAATTAATAACTAAAAATTTAAAACATTATGGATGTACAAGTATTATTAGGTTACATCGGCCTTGGCCTGATGTTGGCACTTTCTGGAATTGGTAGTGTCTATGGTACAACTATTGCAGGTAATGCTGCCGAAGCTGGTTTGAAGAAAGATCCTTCTAAGTCTGCAAGCTTCATGATTCTGTCAGCTTTGCCATCAACACAGGGTCTGTATGGTTTCGTTGCTTTCTTGATGACATCAAGTCGTGTAGCAACAGATGGTCTGTTGATGTTTGGTATTGGTCTGGGTGTAGGTCTTATCTGCCTCTTCTCTGCTATCCGTCAGGGACAGATTTGTGCCAATGGTATTAATGGCATTGCCCAGGGACATGATGTGATGGTAAACACCATGATTTATGCAGCTCTTCCTGAGTTCTATGCAATTCTTGCTTTGATTGCAGCTTTGATGGTATAATCATCTTATATTTTATTACCGCCCCCTTGCAAGGAATTGCAAGGGGGCTTTTTTGTTTGTAATGTTTTTCTGTCGACCTTCTATTTGTTTGAATAATATTTGTACCCTTTCTTCTATATGGTTATGGGTACGGGTACGGCTATGGTTATGGCCTCGGACATAGTAATAAGAAGTCATTGTGGAAGCGTCTGTTTAGAAAATAAACGTTTTCCCCACAGGAAAGGCAGTCTTGGCAAGCCAAGAATGCCTTTCATTGTCATTAATAACTAAAAGCAACTAATTAGCGAGTTGATTTTTACTAATTAGAGCGGTTATTTCGTTTTTTTGTAGTAATTTTGCACGCAAAATAAAAATGCATGTATAAAGAACTCATAACACCCGATTACATCTTCGAAGCAAGCTGGGAGGTTTGTAATAAAGTGGGTGGCATATATACCGTACTTTCTACCAGGGCTGCAGTGCTTCAGGAGAAGCATCGGGATCAACTTATATTTATCGGGCCGGATTTCTGGATAGATAAAGAGAATCCTCTGTTCGAAGAGTCGGATACCCTCTGCGTGGCATGGAAGAAACATGCTATGCAGCAAGAAGGACTGCAGGTGCGTGTAGGTCGTTGGAATATTCCTGGACAGCCTATCGTCATTCTGGTAGATTTCAAGCCATTCTATCAATACAAGAACGAGCTTTACACTGAGATGTGGAATCGCTACCAAGTAGATTCTCTCCATGCCTACGGTGACTATGACGAAGCCTCTATGTTTGCCATTGCTGCAGGCAAGGTCGTGGAGAGTTTTTATCGCTTTAATCTCACTCTACAGGATAAGGTCATTTTCCAGGCGCATGAATGGATGACGGGTATGGCAGCTCTCTATCTGCAGATTACCGTTCCTGAGATTGCTACCATTTTCACCACACATGCTACGTCTATCGGACGTTCTATAGCTGGAAATAATAAGCCTCTATACGACTACCTCTTTGCCTACAATGGTGACCAGATGGCTGATGAACTTAATATGCAGTCTAAGCATTCTATCGAGAAGCAGACGGCTCATCATGTAGATTGCTTCACAACGGTGAGCAATCTTACGGATAATGAATGTAAGGAACTTCTGGACAAACCTGCAGATGTGGTCTTGATGAATGGTTTCGAGGACGACTTTGTGCCTAAAGGAAACACCTTTACAGGCAAGCGTAAGCGCGCACGCTCCACTCTTCTGCATGTGGCACGCTGTCTGTTTGGTGAGGATTACTCCGATGAGGATACTTTGCTGATAGGTATAGGTGGCAGATATGAGTTCAAGAATAAAGGTATCGACGTGTTCTTGGATGCTATGGGCCGACTGAAGAGGGTAGGTGACCTCCAAAAGAAGGTGGTGGCATTTGTCACTGTACCAGCTTGGGTAGGTGAGGCTCGTGAAGACTTGAAGGCACGTCTGAACGACAAGCACCAGAAATATACCGAACCACTTACCATGCCGTTTCTTACGCACTGGTTGAAGGATATGCGGCATGATTGCCTCCTCAATATGCTTCGCCATGTTGACATCCAGAACTCTCCTGACGATCAGGTGAAGGTAATCTTCGTGCCTTGCTACCTGGATGGAAAAGATGGCATCGTGAACAAGAGCTACTATGATACTGTGATAGGCCTTGATATCAGCGTCTATCCTTCCTACTATGAGCCTTGGGGCTATACCCCGCTGGAGAGTTCAGCCTTCCATGTGCCAACCATCACCACCGACCTTACAGGTTTTGGCCTCTGGGTGAAGAGTCTGCGAGGCACTGGTAGCTTGCTCGATGGTGTAAAGGTGATTCATCGCTCAGACTATAACTACCATGAAGTGGCCGATGAGATAGAGGATACCATTGCAGCCTTCTCTACCTTCAGCAAGAAGCAGGTGGCAGAAATCAGACGTGGTGCTGCAAAGATAGCAGAGCAAGCCTTGTGGAAGCATTTCATAGTCTATTATTACGAGGCCTATGATATCGCTTTCCGCAATGCACAGCAGCGCCTGCTTGGCAATGTGAGTTATTAAAATAGGATACACATATATTAATACATATATCGATGAAAATTAGAGTTAGTAACGTAAACAATCCAAATTGGGAGGAGATGACTGTTAAGTCACACATTCCTGCAGAGTTGGAGAAATTGTCAGAATTGGCACGTAACATCTGGTGGGCTTGGAACTACGAGGCCACTGAGCTATTCCGAGATTTGGATCCTGATCTTTGGAAAGAAGTAAATCAGAATCCTGTGCTTCTTTTGGAGCGCATGAGCTATGCAAAGTTAGAGAAACTCTCTAAAGATAAGAACATTCTTCGTCGTCTGGACGACGTATATTCAAAATTCCGCGACTATATGGATGTGGAGCCAGACAAGACCCGCCCTTCAGTGGCCTATTTCAGCATGGAGTACGGTCTGAGCCATGTGCTGAAGATTTACTCTGGTGGTTTGGGCGTTTTGGCAGGTGACTACCTGAAAGAGGCATCTGATAGTAATGTGGATCTGGTAGCCATAGGTTTCCTTTATCGTTATGGTTACTTCACCCAGAGTCTGTCTATGGATGGCCAGCAGATAGCCAACTATGAAGCTCAGAACTTTGGCCAGCTGCCTATAGACCCAGTGCTCGATGAGCAGGGCAATCACATGGTGATCGATGTGCCTTACGTGAACTTCACCGTTCATGCATACCTGTGGCGTGTAAATGTGGGTCGCATCTCTCTCTATCTGCTTGATACAGACAACGAGCTTAACAGCGAGTTTGACCGTCGCATTACCCATCAACTTTATGGTGGCGACTGGGAGAACCGTCTGAAGCAGGAAATCCTGCTGGGTATCGGTGGCATGCTTACCTTGAAGCGCCTTGGCATCAAGAAGGATGTTTACCATTGCAATGAGGGACACGCTGCACTCATCAATGTTCAGCGCATTGTGGACTACGTGGCTGAGGGCCTGACGTTCAACCAGGCTTTGGAGCTGGTTCGCGCTTCTTCTCTCTATACCGTACACACGCCTGTTCCTGCTGGTCACGACTACTTTGACGAGGGCCTGTTTGGCAAGTATATGGGCATGTATCCAGGTAAGATGGGTATCACTTGGGATGACCTCATGGATATGGGCCGCAACAATCCTGGCGACAAGGGTGAGCGTTTCTGCATGTCAGTCTTCGCTTGCAATACTTCTCAGGAAGTCAATGGCGTAAGCCGTCTGCATGGCAAGGTGTCTCAGCAGATGTTCTCACCTATCTGGAAGGGCTACTTCCCAGAGGAGAATCATGTGGGCTATGTGACCAATGGCGTTCACTATCCTACATGGAGTGCTACTGAGTGGAAGCACGTCTATAATGCTAACTTCGACGAGAACTTCCTCCACGATCAGAGCAATCAGAAGATCTGGGAGGCTATCTATAATGTGCCAGATGAGGTGATCTGGAAGACCCGTCAGGGATTGAAGAACAAACTGATAGATTATATCCGTAAGCAGTTCTCTGAGAGCTGGTTGAAGAATCAGGGCGATCCTTCTCGCATCATGTCACTGCTCGATAAGATCAATCCAAATGCATTGCTCATTGGCTTTGGCCGTCGCTTTGCTACCTATAAGCGTGCACACCTGCTCTTCACAGACCTCGACCGTCTGGCTAAGATTGTGAATAATCCTAATTACCCAGTGCAGTTCCTCTATACAGGTAAGGCACACCCACATGATGGTGCTGGTCAGGGACTTATCAAGCGCATCATCGAGATTTCCCGTCGTCCTGAGTTCCTGGGCAAGATTATCTTCTTGGAGAACTATGATATGAAGCTGGCTCGTCGCCTTATCTCTGGTGTGGATATTTGGTTGAATACCCCTACACGTCCATTGGAGGCTTCTGGTACCTCTGGAGAGAAGGCGTTGATGAATGGTGTTATCAACTTCTCCGTACTCGATGGTTGGTGGTGCGAGGGTTATAAGGAAGGTGCTGGTTGGGCATTGCCTGAGAAGCGTACGTTCCAGAACCAGGAGCATCAAGATCAGCTCGATGCTGCTACCATCTACAGCTTGCTCGAGACAGAGATCCTGCCACTCTACTTTGGCCGTGGTCGCAAGGGCTATTCCGAGGGTTGGGTAAGAGTTATCAAGAACTCTATCGCACAGATTGCTCCTCACTTCACCATGAAGCGTCAGCTCGACGACTACTACAGCAAGTTCTATTGCAAGGAAGCTAAGCGTTTCAAGGCACTGGCTGCCAACAACTATGCTAAGGCTAAGGAGATTGCTGCTTGGAAGGAAGAAGTCGCTTCTAAGTGGGATGAGATACAGGTGGTAAGCGTAGAAAGACAGCAGGCTACCAACCATGTGCTTGAGAGTGGTAAGGAATATACCGTTAGTGTAGTGCTCGACGAGAAGGGCCTCGACGATGCTGTCGGCATTGAGATGGTGACCACTTATCAGGATCAGGATGGCAACCAGAAGATCTATGCTGTGGAGCCATTCCAGGTAGTGAAGCGTGAGGGTACGCTCTTCACCTTCCAGCTGAAGCACAAGATGGAGAATGCTGGTAGCTTCAAGTCTGCCTTCCGCATGTATCCTAAGAATGCAGACCTGCCTCATCGTCAGGACTTCTGCTACGTGCGTTGGTTCAATTAAGTCGCTATTTCCGACTTTATTATAGGAGAAGGCTGGCTCTTGTGGTCAGCTTTCTTGCTTTTATAGCCTCCATAAAATGAAAAGAATGCCATCTAAAACATCAGAGGACGTTAGATAAAACCAGACAACAAGGGAGATAAAGTTTAGACGCCACTGCTGTCTGTACAATCAGCACTGCTGTCTGTACAGACACCACTGCTGTTTAAACTTTGCAAAGCGATGCGTGACATTTTGATAGCGAAGCTACAAGTTTTAGATGCCATAGATGGCACTTTTAGGTCGTAAGGGTTGCTTGGAAGGAATAATTCATCTATCTTTGTCTCTGGTATAAGGAAATAAACTACAGCACTATGAACCTATTCGACGATTTCTTACTGTTGTTTGGAGCCAGAAAGGTGGTGAAGGCATTGGAAGCAGAGGAGGAGCAGCGCATCCACGAAGAAGAAGAGCGCTTGGCTCACACCCGTGCAGAAGAGGAGCGTATGGAACAGAAACTGGAAGAGGCTGACGAGAAGTGGAGAACACAAATCGAAAAGCAATTAGCCTCAAATAGTGCCTATGAAGATATGCTGAAAAAGCAGCTGGATGAGAATGAAGAAAAGATGAAACAGCTGATGGTTCGTGTGAGGCAACTGACAGATGGCAGCGAGGCTGACTATGATGATGAGTGGGACGACCTTATGGAGCGCATCGATGCTCTGCAGGAGGAGGCCGATGAGATGTGGGAACGCCTCAATGAACTCCTTGACGAGGATGATGAATTGCTTGAAGGACTGAAGGATTAGTATATAGATGAAAGACTTTGCTGCCATAGATTTTGAGATAGCCAATGGTGAACCCACCAGCGTCTGCAGCGTGGGAGTGGTCATCGTGCGTGGTGGAGAGATAACCGATACGTTTTATTCACTTATTCAGCCAGAGCCCAACTACTATAGTTATTGGTGTACGCGAGTAAACGGCCTTACGCGACAAGACACAGATGATGCTCCTGTATTCCCCAAAGTCTGGGCACAGATAGAGCCATTGATAGAAGGATTGCCCCTCGTGGCACACAATAAAGCGTTCGATGAAGGATGTCTGAAAGCAGTCTTCCGCTGTTATCAGATGGACTATCCCAACTATAAATTCTACTGCACCTGCATCGCTTCACGCAGGGCTTTCCCAAAGGCTCCTAACCATCAGTTGCACACCATCTCAGCCCTCTGTGGCTATCAGTTGGAGAATCATCACCATGCCCTTGCAGATGCAGAAGCCTGTGCTTGGATAGCGCGTGAGATATTACCCTAAATCCTTGTTGACCATCGCAGCCACGCAGGAGTCAGACCACACATTCTCCGCAGTCTCTATCATGTCTATCACCGTATAAATAGGTAGGATAATGCCAAGTACGGCAATGGGAGCCCCCACGCCAGACATCAGCGAGAGGGTGAGGAAGAAGCACCCCATAGGCACTCCAGCATTTCCGATGGCAGACACTACGGAGATAAGGAGCCAAAGCAGGATGGTGCCCAGCGTGATGGGTGTCTCTCCATTCTGCATCACGAAGAGAGAGGTGACCAGTATGAAAGCAGCACATCCATTCATATTGATGGTAGTGCAGATGGGCAACACGAAGCGAGCTATCTCTCTACGAACACCCAAGCGTTGCTCTGCAGTATCCATCGTTACAGGTAGGGTGGCAGCGCTGCTCTTGGTAAACAAAGCCATCAGTACAGCAGGCATCATCTTGCCAAGCGTCTGTATAGGGTTCAGTCCTCGCATCAAGAGGAAGATTGGCAGCACTATAAAGAACTGTATCACATTGCCACCCAGCACCACCATCACATATTTCCCTATGGAACTGGCCACCATGCCAGCACTAACCTGTGCGGAAAGTTGGGCAGAGAATGCCACGATGCCCAGAGGCAGGGTATAGATCAATCCGCGGATGAGCAGGAAAAGCAGTTCTTGAAGCCCCAGCAATCCTTTCACTACCACAGCCTTGTTCTCGCTTTCAGGCAAGCGTGAAAGTCCGATGCCCACAGCGAATGCCAAGATTAATAAAGAGAGTACATTACCTTCGAGAAATGGGCGCACCACATTGTTGGGTATCACACTCAGTATATGGCTGGAGTAGGAGAGCGGAGTCACATCACTTACAGCCTCTTCACCACCAGAAACCACATCAAGTGGCAGATTCCCAGGAGCTATCAGCACATAGAGCAAGGCACCAATGGCTGCTGCAGCGATGGTAGTAAGTATGGTATAGATCATGGTGCGTCCGAAGATGCGCCCCATGCCCCCAGAGCCAAAAGAGGCAAAGGTGGTGATGACAGCCAGCACGATGGTTGGCACAGCCAAAAGTTGGAAAAGGCGGGTGTAAATAGTGGCAATGAAATCCATCACCTCATTCAGCCAACTGATGCCAAGCAGACCAAGCAGAGCACCCACCACAAGCGCTCCTATCCATATGATAATCTTCCTCATAGTTGTATTCATCTCTTTAGTTGGATGCAAAGATAGGAAAAAATTTATAATGATTATCCGCAACCAGCCGATAGGTTTCTATTGTAGATTCGATGCCCAA
>CALAEY010000061.1 GCA_937891085.1 uncultured Prevotellaceae bacterium
GATGCTCACCACCCTACCCATCAATCGCCTGAGCATCGGCATTCAGACTTTCGATGACGGACTGCTGAAACTGCTGAATCGCAGGCATACGGCAGAGGAGGCCATCAGCACCGTGAAACGCTGTCAGGATGCGGGATTCAAGAACATCAGCATCGATCTGATTTATGGATTACCTGGTGAAACGGATGCCCTCTGGGAACATGATTTGGAGCAGTCCATCACCCTGGATGTGCAGCACATCTCTGCCTACTCCCTCACCTACGAGGAAGGCACAGCACTATGGCAACTGCGTGAGAAACAGCAGGTTCTAGAGACGGATGAGGAGCAAAGCCTACGCTTTTTCTCCACCCTGATGCACACGCTGAAAGAAGCTGGATACCAGCACTATGAGATATCCAATTTCTGCCTGCCAGGGTATCATTCGCGTCATAATTCATCCTATTGGGACGGCACGCCCTACTTGGGATGCGGCCCTTCGGCTCACTCCTTCGATGGCACTTCACGCCAATGGAATGTGGCTTCGCTGCAAGACTACCTGCAACTGATGGAAGAAAGCAAGCCTACCTATGAACGTGAAACGCTGGACCTCACCACCCGCTATAATGAACAAGTGATGGTGGGTCTGCGAACTTCCAAGGGCATTGATCTGGAAAAGCTCCGCACCATCTATGGTGAGAAGCTATATCGCTATTGCTTAGAGATGGCTCGGCCCTGCATCGACCGCGGCTTCCTCGTCAGAGAGAATCAGCAGCTACGTCTCACAGAAAAAGGCATTTTTATTTCAGACGACATCATAAGCGACCTAATGGACGTTGAACATTAAACGTTAAACATTGAATATTGAGCATTGAACATTGAGCATTAACTGTGCAGGGTGTGTGTCTATCTAGATGGGAACAGCGAAGCCGTAATGTTTAATGTTTAACGTTTAATGTACTATCACCATCGTAGCTCCAAAGCCATACTGCTGGAAAGAGGCATCTTGATGACTGCAAGTGGGGTATTTCTGCTTTAACTCCTGAAGCACGGCCTTGCGAAGCACGCCCTCACCCTTACCATGAATGAAGACAATGCGCTGACCTTTCTTCGCCTTGTACTGCTCCATCACCTCACGGAACTTAGAGAGTTGGTAGTTGAGGATGTCGCCATTGTCCATTCCTGCTGTGGTATCCAAAAGCTCTGCAGCATGCAGATCTACCTCCACAATCTCGGAGTTGATGCCCTTACGCACCTTGACGTGCTTCTGATCGAACGGCTTACTTTCCTCGCGTACTTTCTCCTTCATGGCCCGCTCTATCTCCTGCGCACTTACCATCATCTGGCGCACTGGCACGTCATCACGCACCAAATCGTATACCAAGGCTGGCTCTTCAAAGAAGTCGGTATCCTTGAAGGTATGCACCTTGTAGAACTTCACCACATCAATGCGAAGCTCCACGCTGCAAGCTGGTTTCAGCGCAAAGGCCTTGCCATCCTTGAAAGCTACCAGTTGCACGCAGACACGCTGCAAGTCGTTCAGGCTCGCCTTGTCGAATTCCTCGATGAAGAACTTCGTGTTTGGCTCCAGCACGCCATGAGAGCGGGTGCTCCATGAGCCATTCTCACCTGCCAGATAGGTATAATAGAGGTAGAAATTGCTATCGTTCACCAGATAGGTCTCGAAAGGAGTGGTACTCATAGCCTTCATATCTACGGGTACAAAGGCCAGATAGACGTTCAGCACATCGCCGCCCTTGATCTCCTGAGCTTTGCCGAGGCCTTGACTTGCCTCCGCCATAGGTTTCTGAGGTTGTGCAGCACCCCTATACGGAGCAGCTGGTTGGGTTTGCTGCGCTTTCAGCTGTGACTCCCTCTCTGCCTGACGGCGCTGTTTCTCTGCCGTATTCGGGATATTATACTCATCGGTCTCTATCACCACCAACTCACGCACCTGCATAGGGATAGCAAAGCCATCGGCATCTTCCACCAAGGCAATCTCCTTCCCCCGAAAACCCACGACGACACCGCCGCCAACTTCACTCAAAAATCTGACTTTATCTCCTACCTTCATAACTGTTCTTTTTTAAGTGCCACAAAGATAGTGAAGAATTTGAGAGAATAAAATAGTGTGTTAGTTTTTTCAAATCAAAAAATAAAGCACTATCTTTGCAGTCGATAACTAACAACTAATTTAATTCGCGAACAAAATGAAACACGAATTTGGCAAATGGCTAATGGATATAGCCAAGTATCCGGTAACAGCAGCCCTTTTGGCTTCTGTGTTTAGTGACATACAAGAAAGATGGATAGTTTATGTCATCGTATCTTGTGCAATAGTTTTAACTCTCGGACTAGGCCTTTGGTTTCTCCGAGATATAAAAGAAAAGGAGGTAAAATAATGGGAGCAATTATTATGTCTATTTTAGTGTCTATTATTGCCATTGTTGGCTTTATTTATTTCTCAATCCAAGAGAAAAGAGAAATGAAAGCAAACAAGGAATAACTATTGAAACGCGCCTATAAGAAGGTGCGTTTCTTGTAAAATGACTATGAATCAAGATCCAAGACATATCAGAATAAGTGATTACAACTATCCGCTGCCCGATGAGCGCATAGCAAAGTTTCCACTGCCAGAGCGCGATCATTCCAAACTCCTGCTCTACAAGCATGGGGAAGTCAGCGAAGACATATTTACCTCCCTGCCAAAATATATCGAGGTAGGAGAACTAATGATTTTCAACAACACCAAGGTGATTCAAGCACGCCTGCACTTCCGTAAGGCTACAGGGGCGCTGATAGAGGTATTCTGCCTAGAACCCATAGAACCAGCTGACTATGCACAGAATTTCCAACAGACGGAACATGCGGCTTGGCTCTGCTTGGTGGGCAACCTCAAGAAGTGGAAGGGCGAAGTGCTGCAGCGCCAGATGACGGTGAAGGGACATGCCATCACCCTCAGTGCTGAACGCGGAAAGGCCGTAGGCACCAGCCATTGGATAGACTTCCGCTGGAATGATGCTTCCGTGACCTTCGCTGATATCTTGGAGGTCTTTGGCGAGCTCCCCATCCCACCTTATTTAAATAGAGAGACGCAAGAGAGCGACAAGGTGACCTACCAAACCGTGTATTCCAAGATCAAAGGATCGGTAGCTGCGCCCACAGCAGGACTGCACTTCACAACCCGTGTGCTCGATGCACTGAAGGACAAGGGGGTAGAATTGGAAGAGCTGACGCTGCATGTGGGGGCAGGTACATTCAAGCCTGTGAAGAGTGAAGAGATAGAGGGACACGAGATGCACACAGAGTGGATATCGGTGGCTCGAAGCACCCTTCAAAAGCTCATAAATCACGGAGGGCAAGCCACTGCTGTTGGCACCACTTCCGTACGCACTTTGGAGTCGCTCTATCATATTGGTGTGGCACTTCTATTGCACCCTGATCAGGAAGAAGAGGCGCTGAAAGTGAAGCAATGGCAACCCTATGAATTGCCAGAATCCGCTGCGCAAATCTCATCAGTTGATGCGCTGAAGGCCGTCATTGCTTATCTGGATCGTCATGAGATGGAAACGCTGCATACCAGTACGCAGATCATCATCTCCCCTGGCTATCAGTACCGCATTGTGAAGCAGATGATTACCAACTTCCATCAGCCTCAGAGCACTTTGCTCCTACTGGTTTCTGCCTTCGTGAAGGGCGATTGGCATACCATCTACGACTATGCCTTAAGTCACGACTTCCGTTTCCTCAGTTATGGCGATAGTTCGTTGCTCATTCCCTGAATGAGCAATATTAAAAAATGCAAAAATTAAAACATTAAAAAGATAATGCTTTGCACATGGCTCCAAACCCTGTTTTATTTTTCGAATCTTTGAATTTTTGAATTTTATGAAAGATAATTCAAACGAGCTTTTCCCCCTCTGCGACGAAGAAGGCAATATTATAGGAAGTGCCACACGTGGCGAATGCCATAATGGTAGTAAGTTGCTGCATCCAGTGGTGCATCTGCATGTGTTTAATTCGCAAGGCGAACTATATCTGCAGAAACGCCCTGCATGGAAAGACATACAGCCAGGCAAGTGGGATACGGCTTGTGGGGGTCATGTGGATTTAGGGGAGAATGTGGAGATGGCTCTGCGTCGTGAAGTGCAAGAAGAACTGGGCATTACCGACTATACCCCTACCCCATTGCTGCACTATGTCTTCGAGTCTAAGCGCGAACGTGAGTTGGTCTTCGTCTTCCGCACTACATACGATGGTGAGATTCATCCCAGCGAGGAACTGGATGGCGGACGATTCTGGTCGCTTGATGAAATCCGTGCCAATATGGGGAAAGACGTTTTCACGCCCAACTTTGAGAGTGAGTTCGTCAAACTCAACTTTGGATAAAGAAAGCTATCACTTGGAGAACATCTGTTCAATCTCTGTCTCAGGAATAATCTGGAGCACAGGATGTCCTTCTGGAGTATAATTTGGTGTGGCACAAGAGAATAGACAATCTACTAAGGACGTCATCTCCTCAGCGCTAAGCACCTGACCATAGACAATGGCAGCAGCCTTGGCTAAGGTCAGCGCCAGTATGCTTTGCACTTCTTCCTTCACACTGCATGCTTTCTCCATCGCTGTATCTACCATGCTATGCACCAATTCTACAGTATTCAGACCCTCAATACCCGCAGGTACTCCATTCACCGCATAGCTTCCGCCTCCCAATGGCGTTAGTTCGAAGCCCACGGCAGTCATATCCTCCATAATAGACTCCAACATCGTAGCTTCTGAGGGCGAGAACTGCACCACCTCTGGGAAGAGTACCCCTTGTGAAGTGCTGGTATGACGGGCAATCTGCTCCATGTACTGATCATAAAGTACACGCACATGGGCACGATGCTGGTCGATAAGCATCAGGCCCGACTTCACTGATGTGAGTATGAAACGTCCCTTAAACTGCAGCAATTCCGTCTGATGCTCAGCAGCATCTGAGGGCGACAGGAGTTCAGGCATAGAAGGGGGCTGTTGCTCAGCACCTGCAGAAACCTGCGGATGCACCTCCATCCCTTCATAGAGTTTTTGCCAGTCTATCATCTTTTCTCGTTGGTAATCACGATGATAGCCACCTTCCGTCGACGAAGCAAAAGGATTGTAGTCTTCCTTATAATGTACCTGCGGAGGCGTGAAATGTCCATTGCGATCGTTGAACACAGGAAGGTCTTCTGGCTTACCTTCGGTATCAAAGTCGATGGTAGGTACGGCACTGAACTTGCCTAATCCTTCCTTCACCGCTGCAGAAAGAATCTGCCAGATTGAGTTCTCGTTCTCGAACTTAATCTCTGTCTTTGTAGGGTGAATGTTTACATCGATATGCGAAGGCTCCACTTGCAGGTAGATGAAATAAGACACCTGCTCCCCCACAGGAATCAAGTGCTCATAGGCCTCCATCACCGCCTTGTGAAAATACGGATGGCGCATGTAGCGCCCATTGACAAAGAAATACTGATGCGAACCTTTCTTGCGAGCCGACTCTGGTTTTCCGATGAAGCCCTCGATGGTGATCAGTGATGTATCAACAGAAATAGGGATGAGTTGCTCACCTATTTTCTTACCAAAGACAGCCGCAATGCGCTGACGTATAGTGGCATCAGGCAGATGATAAAGCTCGGAGTCATTGCTATAGAGTTGGAACGAAACGCCGGGATTCACCAACACGATACGCTCAAATTCCGTCAGGATATTGCTTAGTTCCGTGGCATTGCTTTTAAGGAACTTACGACGAGCAGGAACGTTGAAGAACAGATTACGCACAAGGAAATTGCTGCCAACAGGACAGGAGGTGAGTTCTTGCGACACCAACTTAGAGCCCGAAAGGACGATGTGCGTGCCCAATTCCTCTGTTGCCAAACGTGTCTTGAGTTCCACCTCTGCTACAGCAGCGATAGATGCCAGAGCTTCACCGCGAAAGCCCATGGTTTGCAACGAGAACAGATCGGCAGCTTCACGTATCTTGGAGGTTGCATGGCGCTCGAAAGCCAATCGGGCATCGGTCTCCGACATACCCTTTCCATCGTCTATCACTTGAATGCTGGTACGTCCGGCATCCATCACCAACACCTGAATATGGGTGGCACCAGCATCGATAGAATTCTCTACCAACTCCTTGATGACAGAAGCAGGGCGCTGGATGACCTCACCAGCAGCGATTTGATTGGCTACGGCATCGGGCAACAGATGGATGATATCACTCATGACTCCTCCTTATTAGAATCAGATAATGCCAGTGGTGATGGCATAGTACAGCCAACAAAGCACAGCAATGAGCATGATCAAGATGGCTGGATGCAGTGGTTTCTTGCCACTCTCCTTGCGACGCTTCAGATGCGTAGTGGCTTCAACGAACTTACCACGAATGTCTTCAGGGTCAAACTCCTTTGGAGGGAGCATTCCCAGTTCTCGCTTGGCATTCTCTTCAATCTTCTGCAACTTCTCCTTGCGCTCATCTACATAGATGTAGTGATGATGGAAGCCGCGTGGCTTACGTGGTTGACTAAAAAAAATTCCCATGGTATTACCTCCTTTTATTTCGTTTGATATTCATTTGGCGGGGCGATACAGAAGGCTGACGCTGCACGTTTTTCAGACGCGCACTCTCATCCTTGTCTACCCATGTGAAGATCTCCTCTTTTGACCTTGGCCGTATATGATTCAGCCAAACGAAAGCCTCCAACTTATCTTTTCCTGCAGGTATCTGATCCAGTGGATAGCCCGTACCTGTGGTCTTTCCTATAAACGTACCGTCCTTCATCTTCTGATTCTCCAAGCGCAGACGCAGGAAACTGCTCTCGGTATAGTCCATCAGCAAGATGGTACTGTCTTTCTCATCGATGGGATAGTAAATCACACGCACATTGCCATCGGTATCTACCTCATAGAGTTCGCCTTCTTGGAAGAAGGCCTTCATCTCCCTACCCGATACCTGATTGTAGCGTATGGAATCACGAGCCTCTACGGCCAGTGCCTGATTAATAATGTGTGCCCATCGGATGGTGCTGTCATTGACATACACCTTGATTTGTTCGCCAAGCAACTGCTCCTCACCATACCACATGATCGGGTCACGATACATAGTAAGGCAGGAATCTTGCGACGTATAAACCAATGAATCACACACAGCCTGCACATCACTACGGAAGGCACGCACCTTATGATAGGCTCGCAATTCTCGATAAGCAGAGTCGGTTTTCACATTATATGTTATCATGCGCAAAGTATCAGCATGCAGGAAAAGGCTGTCGCCTTGTGAATAGTCCACCACCACTGCACTGTCGGTAGCAAAGGCCGACTCTTCCAACTGATTGTAGAAGCAATAGTTTCCTGTGAACATATTCTTATTCACCGTATCATTCATGATGATGTCACCAAACGCCTCTCCGATTCCCGTAATACGGTCGTAATAAAGGCTGTCGCCCGTGAGTTCTCTCGTTTGATAATGAATCACGGAGCGATCAAGCAGTTCTCCTTGCTCTGTGGCAGTGTTATAGAATCCCAACCGTGAAAAGATATGCGTCTCCTCATTATTGATATCAGAGGGACCCACGATGCTGGCAATTCGCGTCTCCGTGCTATACTCCAAGGTATCACTCGTAAGAACGAACTTAGGATTTTCCAGTGTCACATTCTCATTAAAGACGGCCATCTTTGTCTCAGGGCTGTATTCCCCCCAATAGGAAGTCAGCACATTCTCCGCATCGGTCAGTGTGCCTCCTTCGAAATAATAGCCCAGATTCTCTATACGGTCGTAGTTCAAGCTATCAGTGGCAAGCTCTGTTTGGCGGTTGATAAGTCGCACATTATCACGCAGCTGTGCCAACTGTGTCTGTCCGTCATAATAGAGATAGTCGCCATAGATGAAAAGGGTATCTCCCTGCTCCATGCGCACGTTTCCAAACGCCTCGAAAGAGTTGAGCGCATCGTAGATAAGGGCACTGTCGCAATACATATACATGCTGTCATGGCGCAAGCGCACATCTCCGATAAGGATGCGTACACCCGGGCGCGACTGATGCCCTTCTGCCCTATCGGCATAGAGTAGGTCCACACGCGTCTTGCGTACAGGCTGTACAGGAGGGCGATCTTGAGCACCTAGCAAACACATCACGAACAGACAAGCCACCGCTATGAAGAGATAACGATGTCTGTTCCAGAAACTATGTGCCTTGCCTTGCTGCATCAGTTCTTTATCCAATTAGGATATTTGAATTCACAACCATTGTTCCACTTACTATTGATGCGCACATAGGTGTGCTTCTGCTTCTCACGAATCCACTTATCGAGCACCTCGTTCTGCCTTTGCATCAGTACCATATCCTTCAGATTCTGGTAGTCTTCTGCCACTGTAGCCTTATGGCCGTTGATACGACTCTTAAGCTTCACTATCACGCACTGCTCTCTACCCGTCTTCGGAGAAATCATGGTGAATGCCTTGGAGATTTCACCTATCTGCATACCATCTACCACCTTAGCAATCTCTGATGGCAGATCCTGCATCTCAAACTTGGAAGTTGTGGTATTGGAATTGGCCAACAAACCATTATTGTTGCGGGTATCCTTATCGTCAGACAACAAGCTGGCACCTTCCTCGAACGTGAATTTCTGATTACGGATGTCATCAGCGATAGAATCCAACTGTGCCAAACCTGCATTCAGAGCCTCTTCTGGCACATGAGGCTTAAGCAAGATATGACGGGCCTGCACGCGATCACCACGTTTTTCAACCAACTGGATGATATGGTAGCCAAACTCTGTTTCTACAATACGTGACACCTGACCAGGAGACTGCAGGTTGAAAGCAGCGGTAGCAAAAGGCTGCACCCACTCTCCTCTGCCATGGAAACCGAGGTCTCCGCCTTGTGCAGCAGAACCGTCCTCAGAATAAAGGCGAGCCAACATAGTGAAACTCTCACCATTGTTCACACGCTCGGTATATTCACGCAGGCGCAGCTTCACTTCATCAATCTCCTCTTGTGGAATTTTAGGCTCACGCGTGATAATCTCCACCTCTACCTGTGTAGGCACGTAAGGGATACTGTCTTGAGGGAGAGTACTGAAGAAACGGCGCACCTCTGCTGGCGTCACCTTGATGTCGCCCACCAACTGCTGCTGCATCTTCTGCACGGTGAGTCCCTCACGGGCACTGACACGCAAGGCCTCACGTATCTGACTGGAAGTCTTATTGAAATACTCCTCCATCTTCTCGCGAGAGCCGATGTTCTGAATATACATGTTGGTCATATACTCCACACGCTGCAGCACTTCAGATTCAGAGACCTCCACGCTATCGAGCTCCGCTTGGTGCAAAAACAATTTCTGCACGGCAAGCTCTTCTGGCAATACGCAATAAGGATCGCCATCGAATCTGCGACCTTCATATAGCGCGCTCATACGAGCATCTTCTATCTCTGATTTCCAGATAGCCTCATCACCGACTACCCAAACCACCTCATCTATCACATTGTCTTGTGCATAGGAGAACTCCATGCAAAGCAATGCCATGAGGCACAATGTCATCCATCTAATGTTCATATTTTTTTTCATTCTTTTATCCAATTAGCCTACGAAGATAGTGTTTTAATCGTTTACATTCACCACGATTAACGGTTTTTAAAGCAAGTTTCCAAAAATTCATCATTATTTAAGCGATTTCAGCCGCTTTATCCACTGATTTTCCAAAAAAACTTGGAAATGCTCCACCAATATCTCTCGAGGGACTCCTTCATAGTTGTCTGGTCCTTTGACCTTCTTTCCCTGCACGGCAGCATACGGGTATGAGGGATTAGGATCGGCATGCGGCCCCTTGAAAACCAAATCATCTACATAGGCGTCATCTCCTGCTGCGAAAACTCCTTTCTTATATGTCAACGGGAATTGCCCATCTTTCTGATAACGCTGTGCAAGCAACGCCTCCCACTCTTCATAAGGTTTCTTCTTCAACAATTTAGCTGCCTGCTTAGCCAACTTCTTGGTAGGAGCCTGAATGAGGATGCCTTTATAGCGATCGGTAGGCCAACGAAATTCATCTTGATGGGTGTCAAAATAGGACTTCAAGGCCAACTCATCTTCACTAGGACGGATTACCTCACGAAGTGTGGCTTCTTCTACCAACAAGTCGTTCAAGAAAGACTCTTGCTTAGCCATAAAGGTCTCAGGATCTTGCTTCAGATGTTCAATCTTCGCATCCAACAGACATTTGGTCACATATTTATCCAAACGTGAGGAGAGCGTTCCATAATCGGTAGCATAAAAGCGAGCGAAATCGGTTCCTGTAAATTCTTTTCCATCAAGGACAAACAACACCCTATCCGACTCTCCTCTTCGTATCAAGTCTTTACAGTTCTCCTCGTTCTGCTGGAAATGGAACTCTTCCTTCAACGTTTCTGTCAGTAGACGCAACAACGCAGGATCTTGCCCGCCCTCCAATAAACGTCTGGATTCCATAAGATTGTCAGATCCAACGTTTTGATGAGAAACTACCTGAATGACATGAATGCCCAAAGGAGAAACAAAAGGAGCGCTTACCTCTCCGTTCCTCAACCTAAAGGCTACCTCTTCAAATTCAACAGGCATCTGCAATTTGCGTACAAGGAGATCCTCCTTACTGTCTGAAAAGGCTTGCACCATCTCTTGAAACGAAGCACCCGACTGCAATTGCCGATAAATGGAATCCATCTGTTGCTGCAGAGAAGCAAGGCGTGATGCCGTAATATTCTGAGGGGTTTTCTTGAAAATCTGCTTTACCACTACCACCTCTTCAGACGACTGACTAGGTAAGTTTGCTTCACGAAGATAGGCATCAGCAAAAGAAGAAAAGAGCAAGCCACGATTATAGAGTTCGAGTTTCTCTGTCACTTCAGACAAAGTATCCAAGCCAATGGACTTAGCGTACGAAACTTTCTCCAGATAGAGTGAAGGGAATTTCTCCTGAGCCTTACATCCTTGACGCAAAAGGCACAAGAGCAACAAAACACCTATAAAACGCAGCACTCTCACCATTGTATATTTTACGCATCAATGCCCGAAAAGCATCATACTCATCGGGCATTGAAAGTTTATTTTCATCAATCAATTACTCAGGACGGCTATAGTTAGGCGCCTCACTGGTAATGGCTACATCGTGTGGATGACTCTCCAAAACACCAGCATTGGTAATACGCGTGAACTTCGCATTGTGCAGCTCCTTAATGTTGTGAGCACCGCAGTAACCCATACCTGAACGCAAGCCACCAGACAACTGATAAATCACCTCATACAATGTTCCCTTGTAAGGCACACGGCCAGAAATGCCTTCTGGAACCAATTTCTTCACATCCTTGGTATCGCTCTGGAAGTAACGATCCTTAGAACCGTTCTCCATAGCTTCCAAAGAACCCATGCCACGATAAGACTTAAACTTACGCCCATTGAAGATAATGGTTTCACCAGGAGACTCTTCTGTACCTGCAACCAGAGAACCTATCATAACACTGTATCCACCAGCAGCCAATGCCTTCACCACATCACCAGAATAGCGCAAACCGCCATCAGCAATCAAAGGCACTCCGGTTCCTTCCAAAGCCTTTGCCACATCGTAAACGGCAGAAAGCTGAGGAACACCTACACCTGCCACCACACGAGTAGTACAAATAGAACCAGGACCAATACCAACCTTCACGGCATCGGCACCAGCCTCTACCAACATCTTGGCAGCTTCACCAGTAGCGATGTTGCCAACTACGATGTCGATATTTGGGAAACATTTCTTGGCTTCTTTCAGTTTCTCAATGACACCCTTAGAATGCCCGTGTGCGGTATCGATGACGATAGCATCTACGCCTGCATCGATAAGTGCCTTCATTCGATCAAGTGTATCATTGGTGACACCTACACCAGCAGCTACGCGCAGACGACCTTTCTCGTCCTTGCAAGCCATAGGTTTGTCCTTAGCCTTTGTGATGTCCTTGTATGTTATAAGTCCCACCAACTTATTGTCCTTATCCACTACAGGAAGCTTCTCAATCTTGTTCTCCTGCAGAATTTGTGCAGCAGCCTCTAGGTCGGTTCCCGGATGGGTAGTAACAATATGCTCACTGGTCATCACCTCGTCTATGCGCTTATCCAGCTTCCTCTCGAAACGCAGGTCTCTGTTGGTAACAATGCCTACCAGACGACAATCATCATCTACCACAGGAATACCACCGATCTTGTATTCTGCCATGATATCCAGTGCATCCTTTACCAAAGAACCACGTTTGATGGTCACAGGATCATAGATCATACCGTTCTCAGCACGCTTCACAATAGCCACTTGGCGAGCCTGCTCTTCAATGGACATGTTCTTGTGAATCACGCCGATGCCACCTTCACGTGCAATAGCGATAGCCATCTTGGCTTCTGTCACTGTATCCATAGCGGCAGTAACAAAAGGAACCTTCAGTTCGATGTTTCGTGAAAACTTTGTTGAGAGATCAACAGACTTAGGTAAAACCTCAGAATAGGCAGGGATCAACAAAACGTCATCGTAAGTCAATCCGTCCATAACAACCTTATCAGCAATAAATGACATAAATGTACCTTTTAAAATTTATTGCGTGCAAAATTACGCATTTTATTTGACATAATAAATCTTTTGAGAAAAAAGTTGACAACTTTTTCCATAAAGATCAGTTGGCCATCTCGGAGATGAACTTGATGCGTACCAGACGGATTTCCTCCTCTGTATATTCATCGCCGAGCTCATCCATCGCCTCATCCAGATCATCTGTTGTTGACTCCTTGAAATAGTCGTAGATATCCAGCATGTGGTCTTGATCCATCACGTCATTCAGGAAATAATTGATGTTGAGCTTAGTACCAGAATATACGATAGATTCCACCTCATCCAGCAGTTCATCAAACTCGATACCCTTGGAAGAGGCAATGTCATCAAGCGCTACCTTGCGGTCGATGGCTTGGATGATAGACACCTTCATCTTCGACTTATTGGCTACCGTACGCACACGGAGATCCTCGGGACGCTCTATCTCATTCTCCTCGCAATGGCGCTTGATAAGCTTGCAGAACTCCTCGCCATAGCGCTTAGCCTTTCCGGCTCCTACACCAGGAATGTTCTGAAGTTCTTCCACCGTCACAGGATAGGTGGTAGCCATAGCTTCCAAGGAAGGATCCTGGAAGATGACATACGGAGGAACAGAGAGCTGCTTGGACAACTTCTTGCGAAGGTCCTTAAGCATAGAATACAACGCCGGATCCAATGCCAGAGAGGCCCCTCCATGCATTGGAGCGTCATCCTCTTCCTCATCGAAATCATTGTCTTCTGTAATCTTAAAGGATACCGGTTTCTTGAGATACTTCTTACCTGCCTCAGTAGCTTTCAGTAGTCCGTAGTTCTCGACATCCTTACTGATGTAGCCGGCTATTTGTGCTTGATGTATCACTGTATTGAGCGTCTTCTCCTCTTCATTCTCACAGACACCAAAGATTTCCAGTTCCTCATGCCTGTGATCCAAGACTTCAGATGTCTCTTCTCCTCTAAGAATATCAATTATGTAGTTAGCTTTGAATTTTTCCTTAACTGCTAAAATCGCATCAAGTACGTTGCATAAAAGATCTTGCGCTTCCACTTGTTTTTTTGGATTTAAACAATTGTCACAATTTCCGCAGTTGGCTTCTTTGTACTCCTCTCCGAAATAGTGAAGGAGCGTCTTACGGCGACAAACTGAAGATTCTGCGTATGCAGCCGTCTCTTGCAGAAGCTGCTTTCCTATTTCCTGCTCTGCCACAGGTTTGCCTTGCATGAACTTCTCGAGTTTCTGCAAGTCTTTATAACTATAGTAAGTGATGCACATACCTTCACCACCATCACGGCCAGCACGGCCAGTCTCCTGATAATAGCCCTCAAGGCTCTTAGGGATATCGTAGTGGATAACGAAACGAACATCTGGCTTGTCTATACCCATGCCGAAGGCAATGGTAGCCACGATGACATCAACCTTCTCCATCAAGAAATCGTCTTGATTCTGAGTGCGCAAGGCAGAATCCATGCCTGCATGATATGGGCGGGCACTGATGCCGTTGGCTTGCAGGATCTCTGCCAGCTCCTCCACTTTCTTGCGACTCAAGCAATAGATGATGCCCGACTTACCAGAGTTATTTTTTATGAACTTGATAATGTCTTTGTCAACATTGTTTGTCTTCTGTTTAACTTCGTAATAAAGGTTAGGACGGTTGAAAGACGACTTGAAGACTTTAGCATCCATCATACCTAGATTCTTCTGAATATCGTGCTGCACCTTCGGAGTAGCCGTTGCGGTGAGGGCTATGACAGGTGCCTCTCCTATCTCATTGATGATCGGACGGATGCGACGGTATTCTGGACGGAAGTCGTGTCCCCATTCTGAGATACAATGCGCCTCATCTACGGCATAGAAGGAAATCTTCACCGTCTTCAAGAAATCCACATTCTCCTGCTTAGTAAGTGATTCGGGAGCCACATAGAGCAACTTAGTCTTTCCGCTTACGATGTCTTCCTTCACCTGTTCGATGGCATTCTTATTCAATGAGGAATTGATGAAGTGTGCCACTCCATCTTCCTCACTGTAGTTGCGCATGGCATCTACCTGGTTTTTCATAAGAGCAATCAATGGAGAGATGACGATGGCAGTTCCCTCCATCAATAAAGAGGGCAACTGGTAGCACAATGATTTTCCTCCACCTGTGGGCATCAGCACAAAAGTGTCATTTCCCGCAAGCAGATTGTCTATGATATCTTCTTGGTTTCCCTTGAAGGTATCAAAACCAAAGTACCTTTTCAGTTGTTCTACCAACAATTCATGCCTGTCTTCTTTCATAGTTACTCTCATTAGTTAGTCTTTCCAGCATATCGCAGGATTCAACAAATTTAGTAATTAGTTCTGAATATTCAAATAATAAGCAAAGTTTTATTATACAAATTTGTTGTTTATCTGCATTTAGAGGTCTGAAAACGCACTACACATGCTGCAAACGCCCCAAATTAGCCTTCTCCATCTGCTGCTTGGCAAAGTCGAGTGTCACTGTGTAGCTGTCGGGATGCTCACTCGGAATGGTGTACATGGCATCTATCATGATGGCTTCCACGATGGAACGCAAACCACGGGCACCAACTTTGAACTCCATCGCCTTCTCGACAATGTAATCAAAGACAGCCTCCTCAAATTCCAATTTCACACCATCCATCGCAAACAGTTTCACATATTGCTTGACCACAGAATTCTTTGGTTCCGTCAGGATATTCCTCAACGCCTGTCTGTCTAATGGATTCAGATATGTCAGGATAGGCAGACGGCCGATAATCTCGGGGATAAGTCCGAAGGCTTTCAAATCCATTGGTGCTATATACTGCAGCAGGTTATCCTTGTCTATCTTAGCCACATTGCCAGCCGTGAGAAAACCCACCACATGGGTATTCAAGCGCTGTGCTATCTTCTTCTCTATGCCATCAAACGCTCCGCCACAGATGAAAAGGATGTTCTTGGTATTCACAGGAATCATCTTCTGCTCTGGATGCTTACGACCGCCATAAGGAGGCACGTTGACCACTGAACCCTCGAGCAACTTCAGCAAACCTTGCTGTACGCCTTCACCACTCACATCGCGTGTGATGGAAGGATTGTCACTCTTGCGGGCTATCTTGTCAATCTCATCGATGAACACAATGCCGCGCTCCGCCTCTTCCACGTTGTAGTCGCACTCTTGGAGCAGACGACTGAGGATGCTCTCAATGTCTTCACCCACATAGCCCGCCTCCGTAAGCACCGTGGCGTCTACGATGGTAAAGGGTACTTTCAGCATCTTGGCGATGGTGCGTGCCAACAAGGTCTTACCCGTTCCTGTGCTGCCCACCATGATGATGTTCGACTTCTCGATCTCCACATCATCCCCTTGATCTTTTTGCAGCAAGCGCTTATAGTGATTGTACACAGAAACTGACAGATAGCGCTTGGCATCATCCTGCCCGATGACATATTGATCAAGGAATGCCTTTATCTCCTTCGGTTTGGGAAGGTCGCTCATCTCAAAGCCTATGCCTTCCCTCTTTCGGGCTGCATCAAGCGCTTCTTTCGTGATTTCGAATGCCTGACGCGCACATCTATCGCAAATGAAACCGTTCATGCCCGTGATGAGCAAGCCGGCTTCCTTTTCTGAGCGTCCGCAGAAGCTACAAC
This sequence comes from uncultured Prevotellaceae bacterium, assembly GCA_937891085.1. Taxonomy (GTDB): domain Bacteria; phylum Bacteroidota; class Bacteroidia; order Bacteroidales; family Bacteroidaceae; genus Bacteroides. The sequence goes on from CALAEY010000061.1 coordinate 16,206, forward strand.
GATTCTTTCCGTTCTTTGAATCTGCCATGTTTACTTCCTTTTCAGCACTTCGTCCACCATTCCATATTCCTTGGCCTCTTCTGCCGTCATCCAATAGTTGCGGTCGGAATCTGCCCACACCTTATCGAATGGTGTATGTGAATGGTCGGAGATAATGGTATAAAGCTCCTTTTTGTACTTCTGAATCTCACGAGCCTCGATCTCTATATCGGAAGCCTGTCCCTGCACACCGCCCAGAGGCTGATGTATCATGACGCGGGAATGTGGCAATGCATAGCGTTTGCCGTCCTGACCAGCAACGAGCAGGACAGCAGCCATGCTGGCAGCCATACCAGTACAGATGGTTGATACCTGACTGCTGATGAACTGCATGGTGTCATAAATGCCCAAGCCTGCGGTCACAGACCCACCAGGAGAGTTGATGTAGATAGAGATGTCCTTCTCAGGATCTGCCTGATCCAGATAGAGCAGCTGTGCTTGCAGCGTATTGGCTGTGTAATCGTCTATCTGTGTTCCCAAGAAGATGACACGATCCATCATCAGGCGAGAGAACACGTCAAGCTGGGTGACATTAAGCTGTCTCTCTTCCAAGATATAGGGATTCAAATAACCGTTCTGATACCTTATTATATCATTGAGCGCCATACTATTGATGCCAAGGTGCCCGGTGGCAAATTTTCTAAAATCGTCTATCATACTATACATGTGCTTATGGGCAAGCCAAGCGACTTGCGAGTTTATTGGCTTGCAAGGTAAACAAAAAATATAATTCCCACAAAAAAACACAGAGTTTTCTGTGAAAAAACTCTGTGCCTTTGGTGTATAAAGAGGTTTACGTCTAACTTGCCAACCTCTTTTTCTATCTGTTTATGCCTCGAAAAGCTTGTTGAACTCTTCTGCAGAAACAGTCTTATTCTCAAGTGTCACTTGTGACTTCAGGGCAGCAGAAAGTTTATCCTCTACCACGCGGTTGAAGAGGCTCTCTACGCTTTCGCGCTTCTTCAGCATCTCCTGTGCATAGTTGCTGAGGAGCTCATCTGGAATATTCAGCATGCCATACTGAGCAAACTGAGCACGGGTAGCTTCCTTAGCTGCCTGGGTGATCTCAGCGTTCTCCACCTTAATATTATTAGCGGCGATGAGACGATCGCGGATCAGCTGCCACTTCAGTTCCTCAATGCTCTGCTTGAAGTTATCTTCAACGAACTTATCGTCCTTATCAGGATTGTTAGTCTTCATGATGCGCTTCAAGATTGCCTCTGAGAATTCCAGATTGCCCACCTTGTTCATCAGGTAAGTGCGGAGGTCGATCAGGAAACGATAGTCTGAATTCTGAGCGAACTGTGCCACTACTGTATCCTTCACCTTTGCCTTGAATTCGTCTACTGTCTTCACTACACCAGGACCGAAGACGTTGTCGAAGATGTCTTGATTGAGTTCACCAGGCATGTAGCGGGTGATTTCCTCTACCTGGAAACTGAAGTCGGCCTTCATGTCTGCCACAGTAGTCTTCTCAATCTTCAGCAATGAAGCCAACTCTGCCTCGTTGCCATCCCATGCCTTATAAGGATTGAATACCAGCACGTCGTTCACCTTGGCATTCTGGAAGAGGGCTTTCTGCTCATCGTTCTTCATATAGTTTGGCATCATCACGGCACCTTCTACCTGAATACCACCTTCCTTAGTGCTGCCGTTTTCATCGAGCTCTGCAAGCAGACCCTTGATCACGTCATTGTCCTGATAAGAGTCTACTTTCTCATACTTACCATTGCGATCGGCAAATGAGCGTACTTGCTGCTCTACCATCTCCTCGGTCACGTCTACATCGTAGTAAACCACCTTGTCATCCTTGCTTACGCTCACCTCAAACTGTGGAGCCAGCGCCAAATCGAAGAGGAACACGAAAGGCTCGTCGGTCTTCTCCAAATCTATCTGCTGCTGATTCTCATTAGGCAGAGGCTCACCCAGAATTTGGATCTTATTGTCCTGTATATACTTATTCACTGCCTCACCCAGTACTTTATTTACCTCATCGGCCAGTACAGACTTGCCAGCCATCTTCTTGATAAGGCCCATAGGTGCCATACCCTTACGGAAACCAGGCAGCTGGGCAGTTTTCCGGTAGTTCTTCAGCGTCTTTTCTACATTCTCTTCGTAGTCTGCTTTCTCAAGCGTCACGGTAAGCAGTGCGCTCACCTTGTCATTGTTTTGTAATGAAACGTTCATTCCGACAAATATTTATTGATTTATTATTACTCACAGTCATGGCTATCTCGCCATTTAGGGCGCAAAATTAGTAAGTATCTTTCAATATTCAAAATATTAGTTACCCAAAAAAGTTTAATCAACGTTGATTTGTGGGGTCTCCTCCTCTGCGGCTGGTTCTGTCTGCACCACTTCCGCGGGGGCATGGGCATCTCCATGCTCCAACTGGAAGTCTTTTCTACGGAGCACGAAGCTATTACTCAGGTACTTCTCACGCACCACTTGATTGGTAGCCAGTTCTTCTGGGGTGCCTTGGAAGAGGATGCGACCCTCGAAGAGCAAGTAGGCACGGTCTGTGATGCTCAGCGTTTCTTGCACATTATGGTCGGTGATCAAGATGCCGATGTTCTTGTACTTCAGTTTCCACACTATCTGCTGGATGTCTTCCACAGCGATGGGGTCTACACCTGCAAAGGGCTCATCGAGCATGATGAACTTGGGGTCTATGGCCAGACAACGCGCAATCTCCGTGCGACGGCGCTCACCACCAGAAAGCTGATTTCCTTTGTTCTTGCGCACTTTCTGAAGGCGGAACTCGGCAATGAGGCTTTCCAACTTATCTTTCTGGTAGTCACGGGGCTTATCTGTCATCTCCAGCACGGAGATGATATTGTCTTCCACACTCATCTGACGGAAGACTGATGCCTCTTGCGGCAAGTAGCCGATGCCTGCCCTTGCACGCTTGTACATAGGGAACTTGGTGATTTCTTCTTCGTTGAGGAAGATGCGCCCCTCGTTGGGCTCTATCAGTCCCACGGTCATATAGAAAGAGGTGGTCTTGCCGGCTCCGTTAGGTCCCAGCAGTCCTACAATCTCCCCTTGCTTCACGTCGATGGAAACGTGATTCACCACCGTACGCTTACCGTATTTCTTCACCAAATCTTCGGTGCGAAGCACCATTCTGTTGTCTTCCATAATTCACAGTTTGCATTTATTTCATGCAAAAGTAGCAAAATATGTCGAAAAGGAGTAACTTTGCATCAAAATAGTTTATTAGATGATAGTAAAAGCACTAAATACCTTCGGACACTACCTGATGCTCATGGGGCGCGTATTCACCAAGCCCGAGCGCTGGCGCATGTTTTTCAACCAATACATCCGCGAGATTGAGCAGCTGGGTGTGGACTCTATCTTCATCGTGCTGCTGATTTCGTTTTTCATCGGAGCCGTCATCACCATTCAGTTTAAGCTGAACATCGAGAGTGTGTTCATGCCCCGATGGACGGTGGGATATGCTACCCGTGAAATCATGTTGCTGGAGTTCTCTTCTGCCATCATGTGTCTGATATTGGCAGGCAAGGTGGGTTCCAACATTGCTTCGGAACTGGGCACCATGCGCGTCACGCAGCAGATAGATGCCTTGGAAATCATGGGCGTGAATTCGGCCAACTATCTGATATTGCCTAAGGTGATGGCATTCGTCACTGCCATACCTATCATGGTGACGTTCAGCATCTTCGCTGCCGTGGTGGGTGGTTTCTGCACCTGCTGGTTTGGCGGCATCATGAGTGCTGAGGATCTGCAGTATGGCCTTCAATACGACTTTGTGGAGTGGTTCGTGTGGAGCGGCTACATCAAGTCGTTTGTCTTCGCCTTCATCATCTCCAGCGTGTCGGCTTTCTTCGGATATACCGTGCGCGGAGGCTCCATCGAGGTGGGCAAGGCTTCCACAGATGCGGTGGTGTGCAGCAGTGTGCTGATACTCTTTGCCGACTTAATATTAACCCGACTAATGGCCTAAACGATGATAGAACTCAGACATATATGTAAGTCATTCGAAGCTGGAAACGAGGTGCTGCATGATATCAGCGGCACGTTCGAGAATGGTAAGACCAACCTCATCATAGGCCAGAGCGGCTCTGGAAAGACGGTGCTCATGAAGTGCATCGTGGGACTGCTGGAGCCTACCAGCGGAGAGTTGCTTTATGATGATCGCGACTTCCTGCGCATGAACAAGGATGAGCGCAAACTGCTGCGTAAGGAGATGGGCATGATTTTCCAAAGTGCTGCCCTCTTCGACTCCCTGACGGTGCTGGAAAACGTAATGTTCCCGCTTGACATGTTCAGCAACGACACCCTACGCGACCGTCAGCGCCGTGCGATGTTCTGCCTGGATCGTGTGAATCTGAAGGATGCTGCCGATAAGTATCCTGGTGAGATCAGCGGTGGTATGCAGAAGCGTGTGGCCATCGCACGCGCCATCGCCCTGAATCCGCAGTATCTTTTCTGCGACGAGCCAAATTCCGGCCTCGATCCTGTGACTTCCTTGGTAATTGACGACCTTATCCAGAGCATCACGCATGAGTTCAACATGACCACGCTCATCAATACGCACGACATGAACTCCGTGATGGGCATCGGGGAGAACATCCTCTTCATCCATGAGGGAAACAACGAGTGGACGGGCACTAAGGATGACATCATGACTGCCACCAACGAGAAGCTGAACGACTTCATCTTCGCCAGCGACCTGTTCAAGAAAATCAAGAGCTCAATTCTCAATTCATAATTCACAATTCACAATCAGCCACGCGGATGGTTTCTTTACAAGATTAAAAGGATTTTATTTATACCATGCGGTTTGTGTATGAGTATAATAGAAATAGCAAGGCTGCGACATCTTTCCGATGCGCAGCCTTAATTGTCAATTGTCAGTCGGCCTTTCATCCTATGCCACTGTCACCGCCAGTCTGCGTGCCTCCGGTCTCTGTGCCACTGGTATCAGTGTCACCAGTCTCGGCTGCTCCGTCGGTGATGTCTTCGTCTTCTATCACGGCACCAGTGCGCTCATCTACCTTCTGCCACTGCACGCTCATGGCAAACTCACGGCTGAAGTTCACGCTCACCGTGGCCCCCAGACGGCTCTTGCCGTTGGCGGCAGAGAGCATCTTGGCGGTAGCAGGCTTGATGACGTTGCCGTCCTTGTCTTTCTGGTCTTTCACGGAGACGTTGAGGTTGGGATACACGGTGATGAACTGCTCGCCCACGGGTGTGCGGAAGCCCTTCAAGACGTTGCGCTGCACCACCTTCATATACTCAGTCACGGCGGCCTTCATCAGTGAGACCTCTATGCTGGTGTTCTCGCAGGCCTCGCGGCACAGCTCGTCGAAGCTCAGCGTGCCATTGGGGATGGGCACGGCGTAGAAGCTGTGGGTACCCACCTTGGTATTCTCCTTAGCGTAATATTTCACTTTTGCCATAATCTCTGTTGCATTTAGTTTGTTATCTGTATAATCATAGAAAAAACTCCCTGCAAAGGGCCACTTTGAGTTAGTGGGCAACTCGGAGTGAGTTAGTGGGTAACTCAATGTGAGTTAGTGGGTAACTCGAAGTGGCTCCGCGCAGGAAGTGAAATGTGTGATATCTTTACTCGAAAGAAGTTGCCTTCCAGTTGGTATTCTCGGCAGCTACCTCATAGATCTTGCCAGGCACATAGGCATGGGCTGGCTGGGTTACTTCGGTACTTTTTGTGCTACTTTGAGAGGCATAAGTTTTCAGCTCAATAGCATCTCCACCCTCTTTGCCTACATTGATTGGCACCAAATAGTCAGATGTCAATTTCCCGTTTGTAACGTACACGAATCTTACCTGATTACCAGATTGAGATGAAGGATTATATTGCATCCCATTGGAAGAGAAGATATATCCTTTATTTGTTCCCATGGTTAGCAACATCTCGGAATCGGAACTTTCTACAGTCTTTGTTTCATTAGTGATCAACAATCCTTCCTTAAGCAGCAGATAGGCATAAGCATGACTCAGCTTCACATTATCAGGCAGCTGGCCATCTGATACAGATACGTTTTCTGCATATAAAAATGTTTTGGCTGCAAGCAACATAGTTAATGGGGAGCTTTGAGTAATGCGTTGTCCAACTGGGGCTATCGCTTTATAATAGCCGATAGTCACATTGCCAGTGAAGTCGGCAGGGAAAGTTGTGCTGGTGAAATCAGCCTTACCACCATCTATAGTGGTCGCATCGATATCAAAGTCGTCACACATTTCTTCACCGTCGTCATTGTAGAACACGCAGAGCTTATCGCCTTCAGCCCAAGCAAACTTATAGGTAGTCCCTTCCTCAGTATATTCTACGCGTGTGTCGGCAGGCTCTGCCACCTCCACGCTCAGGGTCACGGTGCGCATGGCTGGTGCCACGGCTGGTTCATCGTTAGTAGTGCAGGCAGTGAAAGCTGCTGCGCAGCCCAGTGCCAGTAAAAGGTTTCTTGTTTTCATATTGTCTTTCCTTTCTTTCTTTAATCGTTAGTTACCAGTCTTCCTTCTCTACATCCGGAACGCTCATGGCTATCATGCCCTGTAGCTCCATGTCTATCACTTGCACCACGGGTGCCTCATACATCTGTTTCATTTTTACCTCCTATCTTTAGAAGTGAATAATTATAGTTATAAAATATCATTGTCCACACAGACCTGCAGAAAAAACGTGCTTGTGGCACGATGCCCCTCTACGTGAGGAGTCACCGTGCCACAAGCACGTCACCTTAGCTCGCTGCTACGCAGCTCGCCCTTATTATTTAGAACTAACGTTCGTTCGTTCGTTCGTTC
>CALAEY010000062.1 GCA_937891085.1 uncultured Prevotellaceae bacterium
TGCGGTCATGCGGGTCTGTGTGGGTTGCCACGGAAAAATCCGGGTGCGCCAATAAAGGTTTCATTCTCTGATGTAGTAGAAATATTTTCCAAAGCCATTTCTATAGTAGGTCCATAAGATTTTCCAGATATTGTAGGTGGTTCATCAAGGGTCGTTTCCATCAAGTTGAATGTTCCTTCTTGGACAAAATAATTACCTCCATCTTCCGTTGTTAATATTGCTTTCACAAAAGTTGCAGGGTTTGGAGCAGTTATAGAAAACTGTGCTAGTGAAGCTATTTGCTTGAATCTGAAATGCACATTTCCATTATTATTTACTCCAAAAGAAGCAAATGGATATGTAGCGGCAAAATCGGCATTGTCTTTTCCATTCTGCTTTTGCCCCAGAAATGAAATCTTTAAGGCATATTTAGCATCATATCCCCAAAAGTTGTTCCTATTGAATGGGAAGTAGGCATAATAAGTGGCATCTGCCTTCAAGTCCCAACCGCCACCATTAAAGTCTACTGTTGTTAAGTTTTCCATCCCTTCTTCAATAGGGAAGCTCACTTGGTCACCTGTGTTTGGGAAAATGCCAATAGTATCTGAAATCGCCCAAGTAAAAGTGCCATTACTTTCAATAAAGTTCATTCTCGTTGAAGGCTGATCGTCAATAGGAGAATCAATAGAAGCCACTATACGAGTTACACTTTTAACTTCTGGTGATGAATCATTCGTCTCAATTCCTTCGCTACAAGACACGAAGGCAGAGCAACAGGTAAGTAAAAACAAATAAGCTACTTTTTTCATAAGATAGAAGTTTTATTCGTCAATAACAGGATCTGGGCTGCCATCCATCACAGCACCTTCAACTTCCATCTCTACAACCTCAGCTTGAGGCATCTCATACAAGTCTTTCATAATTATGAAATTGTTTTTTGCACTGCCGGCTCAAAAACAATGCTGTTAATAAATTTGGTTTGCTAAAACAATAAAAAGGAAGTGTGAGCCTGTTTGTCTTATTATTACCGATAGGCTCTCGACTGCCTTGAATTAGATAATAAGAAAAAACAGCTCACACCTTTGGGGGAGGGATGGTATATCACGGCAATATACAACAATGCCAAAGGAGGAACGGTTTCGTCTATTTCCCTAATCCACAGGATGAAGTGTCGAGATTCATCGGTAGGAACGTAGCCAAACGCTTTCCTCAATATGTCTTGCTGCGCCTCTGGTGAGACGCAACGATGCAAATATAACGCTTATCGACAGAAAAACAAAAAAGTTGAGCCGCTTTTTCGCCCTTTCATGCTTCAAAGCATCACACCTGCACAGCCTGATAAAGACCGAAGCTCATACTCTGTGAGCTGTTTATCTCATTATCTGGCTACGAAAATATAGTATTTTTGGCGAGATTTCAAAAGATTCGTGGTTCATTTTGGTTCATATCGTAGCGAAACACTGCTTCCTGACATAATAATATGCAGAAAAAGAATAATGCATTTGAAAATCCAAAAAAAAGAGCTATTTTTGCATAGGTTATTTTATTCTTATGAGAAATGGTATATTTGAATCAGTATCACAAAGAGGCAGTGGAACGCAAGATGAAGAAAATCGCCGAATCAAAGAAATCGCTGATGAAATCAGACGACGCTGTAGCTTATATGAAACTCAACATGGAGCTGGCCAGCAGAATGCAGAAAGCCTCTATTCTGAAATGAGCGTTTCTGAGGAATGGGCCAAAGAGAATAATCTTTGGATTCCTATGTCGGAGATTTTCAATATAGGGCTACCTGGCCCAAGCGGAAACGAGAATGACACTTATATTCACGATAATTTCATCTACAAAGTTAATAACTTACTTAATACGCTCTCTATCACCAAGTTTCTTGACAGAGTGATTTATCATAACGAGATTTTTCCTGAGACATACTATTACTTCGTTGGATTCACAGGGTTTGAAGGGAGTAGCATAATGCCTGTTATAAGGCAGGATTTTATAAAGGATGCACATCCAGCATCAAATGTTCAGATTGAGACATACATGTGCGCACTTGGTTTCAAGAAAGAAGCAGAAGGGCGATATATCAATCAGAGATATCGAGTTTGGGATCTGGTTCCTCGTAATGTACTGGCAGATATAGAAGGCGATATTTTTGTGGTAGATGCGGAAATTGAACTTATTTAGCTTATAGAAATATGACAAGCGTAAAAGTATTCAAACCTGAGATAGTGGAGCTGCTGGCACAGGTGGAGAGGCACTTCGGAAAGTCTGTAAACACGCCATCGGACTACTACGAGCTTTCCATGACTCTGCATGGGATGAAGCACTCTGTATCTGTGGCTACACTGAAGAGGCTGTGGGGCTACGTGAGCGATGTGCACCAGCCTCGCATGGCTACGCTCGATGCTCTGGCATACTATCTGGGGCATCGCAGCTTCGATGATTTCTGCCAATGGTTGAAAGGAAGCACTGCGTACAACTCTTCGTTCTATCTCACTAAGCAGCTGTCTGTGAGCGACCTCTGTGCAGGAGACGAGGTGGAGATAGGTTGGGCACCCAACCGTGTGATACACTTGAGCTACAAGGGAAATGCGCTATTCCAAGTGCTACAATCGCAGAACTCCAAACTGCAAGTGGGTGACAGCTTCGAAACGGGGGGCTTCGTGATGGGACAACCGCTGATTCTGCCTTACATCCTCCGAGGCACAGAGCGCACACCTGCCTATATCGCAGGAAAAAGTGGGGGTATCACTCTCTTGAAACGTCTGTAAGGTGAATAGTGCTGACAACATATCGGGATTCATCGAGGGCATGCCTACATCAGAGAGTGCTCAGTTCACGCATATCGAAGAGCTGTATATCTCTGAGAGTGGCTACACATGCCTCTATAAGTGCGAACGACTGGGTAAACTACACGTGCTCAAGGCGTTGCAGCCAGAGTATATAGGAAAGGATTTCTATGAGAAGGCCTTGCGCAAGGAGTTCAGCATTGGCTTTCAACTGGATCATCCACATATCTGTCGCACACTGAGTTGGGAAAATATCGAGGGCTTAGGGCACTGCATCGTGATGGAGTTTATCGATGGCACTACGCTGCAAAACTTGATAGAAAGCAGAAGGCTCACCATAGATATGGCAAAGAAGATCATCAATGAGCTTTGCGCTGCGCTGAACTACCTGCACAAGAAGCAGATAGTACACAGGGACTTGAAACCCAGCAACATACTCATCACCCACAATGGTGACAACGTAAAGCTGATAGACTTCTCTCTTGCTGATGCGGATGATGCCACGATGCTGAAACTGCCTGCTGGCACACGCCACTACTTGGCTCCTGAAGTGCTTGAAGACGCTCCATTGGATTGCCGTGCGGATATCTACTCTTTAGGGGTAATCATAGGAGAAATGGCAGAAGCACTGAATGACAGGCAGTTGGCTTCTATCTCACGCCTATGCACTGCACGCAAACCTGAGCAACGTCCGTCAAGTGCATCAGAGGTGCTGAAAGCCCTGAATACACGTCACTTCCCTTGGAAAGCAGTGCTGGCATTCTTCATCTGCCTCTGTCTGCTGCTCTTTGCCCTTTGGAGCTGGCAGCATGGCTACTTCGATAACGAAACTCCACTTTTCTACGAACCAGACTCGCTGACTTTTGGGAATATTGAGCTTATCAAGTGAGACTATAAAATCATCTTATGATGACATTGATATTATCATTGGAATAGGTATCACGGGGGAAAGTGCCATGCGACTGCGCCTCGTTGACATAGAGATCCAAGGTCTTGGCACTACCAGTGCGGAAAGACTGACCACCAATATAGAGCTGCTCAAAGGTAAGGTCTAAATGCTTTGAGATGTCTAGAGTAGCAATATGATTGAACGCACAGATAAACCGCTGCAACTTTAAACTGTTAGAAATGTCTATCTCTTCAAGGTCATTGAGGTCGCAATCCATGTAAGTCAGTTCTGTGCAATCAGAAATATCAATGCTTGATAGTTTGTTAGTACCTGTAGCCAGAAAGGTAAGTGCAACGCAGCCAGACAAATTGATTTGCTTCATCTCATTATCTGTGCAACGAAGCCACGTGAGAGCTTGATGGCCAGAAACATCCAGTGCATCTATGTGATTGCCGTCGCAGTTCAACTGCTGCAAGTTTGGGCAATGTGACACATCCAAGGAGGTCAGCGTGGAATTATTGCAATCCAATTCCTGCAGGTTTGTATTAGCCGATACATCCAGAGCTACCAGAAGATTACCCTGTACATAGAGTTTCTTCAAAGCGGCATTTTGAGACACATCTATATGCATAAGCACACCAGTGGTACCCATGTATTGTAAATCGCCATTCGCATCTTCTTCATACACCACTTCTCCAGTACAATGCAGTTCCTCTAAAGCGGAATTATTAGCAAGGCTAAGTGAAGTAATACTATTGCCTGAGCAGTCAAGGATTTCCAAATTGATGAAGTAGCCTATCTCATCGCAGACGGTGGGGGCATCATGACCCGAAACATCCAGAGTGGTAATCATTTCTACCATGCGCAGATTATAGGGATTGTCTAAAAGCACCGTGCCATCTGCCTCTTTCTGGAAGCTACGACCAAACTGAGTCTCCACCGCTTCTATCAATATCGAATTGGTCAATGATCGCACTTCAATCACGGGCTCTGTTGTGAATTGGCGCACCTCACTCCGAAGGATATCTGCCCCGTTGCCTATCTCCAAGCAATAGTAATAGGTGGTGCCAGCTTGCAGCCCTTCAAGCATTGCTGTAGCAGTGCGACCAGAGAGGTGGGCTGTAAAGCTCTGCTCCATTGCCTCTGTAATGCCAAAATGGAAAACAGCGGAAGTAACAACCTCTGTACCAAGAGGATCGTAGCTGCCCGACAGGAATGCCTCTGTAGGAGAAAGTAATTCAACCCCATGAACATATAGCGAAGGAGTCAGAGAGGAAGGCGCACTTTCTTCCTGACAAGCAGATAGGCAAAGCGTTGCCAACATCCATACTACATATTTCCAGAGTCTCTCTATCATTGTCTGACTACCACTGTGACACGATCTTGCTGAGCTTCATTATACTTATCCATATAATAAGGGCCTGTGCCAGGCTCTCTGTTATACTGCGCTTGATTCACATAGAGGGTCATGGAAAGGGGAACACCACCTTCTGTATGCTGATTACCTGCCAATATATCAGCATTGTCTGTAATCATTGATACGTCCAACTCTGTCATGTGATTCTCATGACATTTAAGCCAGATGATTTCATGATTATTCGATAGATCAAGGCTGGTTAGCTGACAGCCATGACACTCCAAATATGCCAACATCGGATTGTGAGAAATATCAAGTTCTTTCAAGGGGCCATACTGACAATACAGACGTTCTAATTTGGGATTATGAGAGATATCAATAGTAGATAGTTCATTTACATTTAAGTCCAATACTCTAAGATTGGGTAATTGGGACAAATCTATATTCTTAAGATGAGATGAAGAATCAATAAACTCCTCCAACATGATGTTATGCGAAAGGTCTATATAAGTTATCGGATTGTTAGCAATATCTAAGTTTGTCAAAAGGGTTAGCATACTAACATCAATGCTTTCAATATGATTTCGAGGAATATTCAATGCTGTTAATTTCAGATTATGAGATACATCCAACGTGGTCAAATTACAATTTGTACATTCCAAGAAGCTAAATTCTGTATTGTGGCTCACATCAAGTGTCCCTATAGGATTGTCATTACACAGAAGAGATTCAAGTGCAATATTCTTGGAGATATCAAGGCTTTTCAGGGAATTCTCCTCACATGACATTTCTCTTAGATTCACACAATCTGACAAATCTAAAGAAGTTAGCATATTCCCCTTTATCCTCAGTTTCAACAACGCCTTACAATTTGTCAGATTTAGGGTCATCAAACTTCCGTTATATCCCACATGTTCATCATCTCCGAAATCATTTTTACGAACAATTTCCCTTCCATCACACCACAATTCTTCTAAATAAATATTCTTAGACAAATCAAGGTACTGGATACCATTACCAGCACAGGACAATATCCTAAGGTTGGCAAAAACACCTATCTCATCACAGATAGTAGGGTCATCTTTATCATCCAAATATAAACTTGTCACCATCTCCACCAAACGCTCATTATATACATTGTCCAACAGCACAGTGCCATCGGCTTCTTTTTGGAAACTACGACTTAGTTGAGCCTCAACAGCACTGATAAGAGCAGCATTCTTCAAGGCTGAAACTTGCTTCTGCCCTTCTGTAGTAAACTGGCGCACCTCACTACGACGGGAATCTGCGCCATTGCCTATCTCTAAACAATAATAATAGGTGGTGCCAGCTTGCAGTCCTTCAAGAATGGCTGTAGCCGTGCGACCAGTAAGACGAGCCGTGATGCTTTGCTCCATTGCCTCTGTTGTACCATAATAGAATGTTGCAGTAGTAACCGTCTCTGTACCATAGGGGTCATAGCTACCCGAAAGAAAGAACTTGTCAGAGTTCAATACCTGCACTTCGTTAACGAAGAGCTGTGGAGTGAGCGACTGTGGCTCACTATCTTCCTGGCACGCTATCAGCATCGTGATTGCCATCAAGAAAGCTACAAACTTTATCTCTTTCAATCTTATCATAAGTCTATTCCTCAATTCTCAATCCTAAAATGAAACACCGATTCCCACATTGGTTTCCCAATGCTTACCCATGATGGTGGAAGCTCCAGCAGAGAACGCTACTTTGCCCAAAAGATACAAAACCCCAACCTCGGCACTAAGACCTGTAGCAGAATCATGAGTGTTTTTATAATAATCTCCATTAGAAGTACCCCAAGCTACAACATAGCTACCATAGCCAACACCTTCATAGATATGCAGACCTCCCACAAGACGGTGCATGCCTCCAACCATCACACGCTTTAGGCTACGCTTGATTTCACCAGAATAATAGGCTGCACTGCTCGTCCCTTTCACCACCCCATCGGCATCACATTCACCAGAGGTAGAAGGAGCAGACTTGAAATCTGTTTCTGCCATCAAGTAAACCCCATGCTTCCGAAGCACTCCTATCCGCAAACCGTATGCCATAGATTTAGGCCCTATACCCACCTGTGTTAAAGCCATGATTTGCAGTTTCTCCTTCACTGTCACCTTTTCTACCACATCAAGGGTGGGAACATGTTCTGTCACAGGCTCTTTTTCCTCAACCTTTTCTATTTTCAATTCTTCCACTTCTACTATAGTAGGGGTAACGGCTTGCACAGGAGGGGCTAATACCAGTTCGTATGTGATATTTGCTACTAATGGTTCTGCTAATCGATAGTCACGCAGCACGCCCCATTCTGGGTGTCTAATAGTAAGCATCACAGAGCCTTGCGGGAGATAAATCCAGACTTCCCCCACTTCATCTGTACGCTTCACTATTCCTAATGGAGAATCGAAAACAAAGCGGGCATCGCCCACCACCTTTATTAATGCACAAGCATCATGATTAAGGTCATATACAGGGGTATGGAAAGCTGTCAAATCATTGGGGATGGTACGGAAACTTTTGACGGAGAACTGCTGTGCCTGGGTGCTCAGAGAGAACGAGAGAAACAAAAACAGAAGTAATGCAAACTTCCTCTCGTCACGACTATATGTCAACGCATTCCTCATTTTAGGTTGAAATCACGAAGACTGAAAATCTCATTCTCTGGTATCACTGTCTTATTATCAAGCAGACGGGGTTGCCAAGTGCGCACATGAATCTTGGGAGCCTCTGCATCAGCGAAGTCCCAAAGCAAAAACAAATAGCCATCGTCTGAATAGATATCAGAAGTATATGCCTGACGAATACTGACACCATAGATTGTTGGAATGGTGGGATGCCTGCTGATCTTAAAGTCGCTGAACTTTAGGTCAATCCTACGATTAGCCTGGAATATCTGCTTCAATCGTTCCACATACTGAGCCTTGCTGCGGATATTGTAAACCACCTGTTCCTGTGGCAAATAGCGTCCTCCCTCTTCTGCCCCTGTACGTATCACCTTACCTGTGATAATCAATGCACGCTCACTGAACACCTGCTCAATAAAGTTGATATCTTTGGTCGTATATGATTGGCGAAGTTGCTCCACATAATCCAGAATCATGCGACGGTTCTCTGCATCCGTTTCTTCCAATTGACCTGCAAAGGTTTTTCGCGCTTCCTCATAAAAAGGACTTTGTTCTATGACATGACGCCAGTCGTTTGTCTGAATAACATTGGCTTGTTGGGGCTGTGGCTCTGGAGCAACTTCGGTGTTAGATACTTCTGCTTGTTCTGCTTCGTTAGAAGAAAGGAAGAACACCTGACCCTCTCTGTCTATGTAACCATTCTGACCTGTATGTACATCTTGAAACTGCAACTTGCCATCACGGAAAACGGTATCAAGCCTCACATCTGTAAGATGAATATAGCTGATCACCTCCAAGTTTGGATCGACTATAAGATAAGCCGTTTTCCCATCTGCATCTGTGACACCGACCAATGCCCTATCTTCCTGAAAGGCATAGGTCACTATGTGTTTTTCAGACTGTCTGCATGATGAAAACAATAGCAGAGCCAATACAACTATTTGCCACAAATGTTGCTTCATGTCGAGAGATTATCGATAATTGCGACGAAGATATGAAAAAATACGGAAGTTTTCGTATTTTTGCCGTGAAAAAAGTAATGAACCCATGATTTATAGCATCAAAGCACCAGAACGGTTACAGGCAGAGATTCATCTGCCAGCATCGAAGAGCATCAGCAACAGGGCACTGGTGCTGCATGCCCTTGCTGGGGGTAGTCATGTACCAGAGAATCTATCCGACTGTGACGATACGTTGGTGACTATCAAGGCTCTACGTGACAAGCCAGAGGTGGTGGACATCATGGCAGCTGGCACGGCGATGCGCTTTCTCACAGCATATTACAGCGTGAGCCCTGGCATGCGTATCATCACTGGTACTGAGCGCATGAGGCATCGCCCCATAGGCATATTGGTGGATGCACTGCGCACGCTTGGTGCACAGATAGACTATGTGGGAGAGGAAGGGTTTCCGCCTCTGCGCATCACGGGCAAGTCGTTGGAAGGCAAGGAGATAGCATTGCCTGGCAATGTAAGTTCACAATACATCTCTGCCTTATTGATGATGGGAGGTGCCTTGCCTCAAGGCTTGACGCTGCACCTGACGGGGAACATCATTTCCCGCCCTTACATTGAGCTAACCATGCAACTAATGCGCGACTTTGGGGCGGAGGTTTCTTGGATATCTGATGACAGCATCTGCGTGAAGGGCGGAGGCTATCAAGACACACCTTACTATATAGAAAGCGACTGGAGTGCAGCGTCTTACTGGTATGAGATAGCAGCGCTTAGCACAAAGGCACGCATCGAACTTCCTGGTCTTTTTGCCAATAGTTGTCAAGGGGACAGCAAAGGTGCGAAGCTATTTGAGAAACTGGGCGTGAAAACGGAATTCATCAAAGGAGGCGTGCGACTGACCAAGACCTCGGAATGTTCAAAAAGACTGGATGCCAATCTGGTGGAGATCCCAGATTTGGCGCAGACTTTTGTGGTGACTTGCTGCTTGAAAGGCATACCTTTCCGCTTCACAGGTTTACAAAGCCTTCGCATCAAGGAAACAGATCGCATCAGTGCGCTGATCACTGAGCTCCGAAAGTTAGGCTTTGTGCTGCAAGCTGAAGGCGATGAAGCACTCTCGTGGGAAGGAGAATGGCGTGTTCCTGAAGATCATCCTGTGATAGCCACCTATGAGGATCATCGCATGGCGATGGCTTTTGCCCCTGCGTCCTTCTTGTATAATAATCTCCAGATTGCCAATCCTGAAGTGGTGAGCAAATCGTATCCGCACTTCTGGGAAGACCTTAAAACAGCGGGATTTAATGTCTATTGAGAGATTGAGAAATTGAGATATTGAGATATTACCATCCGGATGGCTTAACGCTGCGCAGCCTAATCTCTCAATCTCTCAATATCTCAATATCTCAATTAATTTAATGATTATCCGCAATTAGCCGACCAAAAATTGGGCTGAATCCTATGAAATG
>CALAEY010000063.1 GCA_937891085.1 uncultured Prevotellaceae bacterium
TGGGCATCGAATCTACAATAGAAACCTATCGGCTGGTTGCGGATAATCATTATAATTTATAATTCATAATTCAAACGAATGCGCATAGACAGAGACAACATAGAGGAAATACTGCTTACCATCAGCAGGAACAAGACGAGAAGCCTGCTCACTGCCTTTGGCGTGTTCTGGGGCATCTTCATGCTGGTGTTCATGCTGGGAGGCGGACACGGGATGAAGGAGATGCTGGTGCAGCAGTTGGCTGGATTTGCCAGTAATGCTGGCTTCATAGCAGCTGATCAAACAAGCGTGGCCTACAAAGGCTTTCGGAAAGGCCGCACTTGGGACTTGGAGCTCGCTGATGTAGAGAGTCTCAAGCGTGTGAAAGAGCTGGAGACCGTGATAGCTACTAGTTCCCTTTGGGGCAAGACATTCATCCATGACGATAAGAAGTATGAAGATGGCACCCTGCAGGGTGTGACTCCAGACTTCGCCAAGATACAGAGCACGAAGCTGAAATATGGTCGATACATCAACGACATGGACGTGCTTCAAGGGCGCAAGGTCTGTGTGATAGGCAAGTTCATCTATGAACGTTGTTTTGCAGAGGGAGAAGATCCTTGTGGCAAGTATATGCAGATAGACGGCGTGTATTACCTCATTGTGGGCGTATCGAATGATGATGGAACTATCAGCGTGCAAGGATGGCCGCCAGAGTGCGTCACCATCCCCTTCAGCACCATGCAGCGACTGTACAATTTCGGGAATACGGTGCAGCTCATCGGGTTCACCGTCAAGAAAGGGGTGAATGTGAAAGAGGTGCAGCCCAAGATAGAACGCATCGTCAAGGAGAATCATCTCATCTCGCCTGACGACAAGCAGGCGGTGATGTTCATAAATACGGAAGCGCTCTTTAAGATGGTGGACAATCTGATGACGGGTTTCGACATCCTGATCTGGATGGTTGGCCTGGGTACGCTCCTGGCTGGTGCCATCGGAGTGAGCAACATCATGATGGTGACCGTGAAGGAGCGCACTACGGAGATTGGCATACGCCGTGCCATAGGAGCACGCCCACTGGACATCATGCAGCAGATTATGTCGGAGAGCATCATGCTCACAGGGGTAGCAGGCATGGGGGGCATTTGTTTCGCAGTGTTCCTGCTCAACATCCTAGAGGCAGCTACAGGTGAGTCTGATTTCCAGGTTTCTTTCTGGTTGGCTATCGGCACCTGCCTCATCTTGCTACTACTGAGCATCCTAGCAGGATTGGCCCCAGCCTATCGAGCCATGGCCATCAAGCCGATTGATGCGATAAGAGACGAATGATTGTGCGGAACTCAATATTCAAAGATTCAAAATTAAAAGATTAAAAATTAAAGGATTATATACTTATGAGAAAGTTTGTGAAGTATGGAGTGATGGCACTCATCGCCATTATATTCATCGGAACATTTGTGTTCCTGTATCAAAAGTCACTGCCCAAGGTGACGGAGTATGAGATTCTCAGCCCAGAGCGTACCACCTTAGAGAAGACTACTGTGGCTACGGGCAAGGTGGAGCCTCGTGATGAGATCTTGATCAAGCCACAGATATCAGGCATCATCTCTGAAGTGTACAAGGAAGCTGGTGAGATGGTGAAGTCGGGCGAGGTCATTGCCAAGGTGAAGGTGATTCCTGAGCTTGGACAGCTGAACTCGGCTGAAAGTCGCGTACGATTGGCAGAGATGAACGCCAAGCAGGCAGAGAATGAGTTTGCACGCAATGAGCAGCTTTTCAGGGACAATCTCATCAGCCGTGAGGAATTTGAACGGGCTGAGGTCTCTGTAAAGCAGGCGCGTGAGGAGTTGCAGACGGCTCAAGACAACCTTCAGATAGTGAAGGAAGGCATCACGCAGAGCAGTGCTTCATTCAGTTCTACCCTTATCCGCTCTACCATAGACGGTCTGATATTGGACGTGCCTGTGAAGGTAGGCAACTCTGTGATTATGAGCAACACCTTCAATGATGGCACCACCATAGCCAGCGTGGCGAATATGAACGACCTGATTTTCCGTGGGAAGATTGACGAGACAGAGGTGGGTAAGGTCTATGAGGGCATGCCTGTGAAACTGACCATCGGTGCCCTTCAGAACCTCACGTTCGATGCCACCTTAGAATATATCTCTCCTAAGGCTACGGAGGAGAACGGTGCCAATCAGTTCGAAATCAAGGCAGCTGTCAAGGCTCCAAAGGATGTGAAGATTCGCTCTGGCTATTCTGCCAATGCTGAGATCGTGCTGGAGCGTGCAGAGAACGTGCTGGCAGTGCCAGAGAGTGCCATTGAATTCAGCGGAGACACCACCTTCGTCTATGTGCTCACGGATGCAGGTAAGCCCCAGGAGTTCCGCCGTCAGCAGGTGGAAGTGGGTATGAGCGACGGCATCAAGATTGCCATCAAGAGTGGCATTAGCGAGAATGAACAAGTCAGAGGTTTGGAAATTAACGAAGAGTAAGACAATGAAAAAGACGATCATACTATCAGCCATCATCGCACTGGGGCTGCAAGCCAGCGCCCAGCAGCGCTGGACCCTGCGTGACTGCATAGACTTTGCCTCTGCACACAATGTGGATATCTTGCAGGCAGAAAACAGGGCTGCCCAGAGCGAGATAGAAGCCAATACGGCTAAGTGGGCACGTCTGCCTAATCTGAATGCCAGTGGCAACCAGAGTTTCAACTGGGGACGTACACAGACTGCTGTGAAAGATGAGGATACGGGCGACTATACCACCAAGTATGTAGATGCCAGCAGTCGTGGCACCAACATGAGCCTCAGCACCAGCATCCCGCTGTTCACAGGTTTCGAGCTGCCCAACCAGCAGGCATTGACTAAGCTGAACCTGAAAGCAGCCATCGCCGACTTGCAGAAAGCAAAGGAGGACCTGGCCATCAACATTGCCTCAGCTTACCTGCAGGCACTGTTTAATAAGGAACTTCTGCAAGTGGCTCAAGGACAGGCGGCACTCAGCATGGAGCAATTGGAACGCATCGAGACTTTGGAGCGTCTGGGCAAAGCTTCTGCTGCAGAAGTGGCAGAGGCTAAGTCGAGAGTGGCGCAAGACGACCTGAATGTGGTGCAGTGCAACAATAACTATCGTCTCTCCGTGCTCGACCTCACCCAGCTGATAGAGTTGGAGACGCCAGAAGGCTTTGAGGTAGCAGATCCAGAGCAGATGTTCAGCCTGGAAACCCTCACCCCACCCGATAAGATTTTCGCTACCGCCCTAATGAACAAGCCCGCCATTCAGGCTGCACAGGCACGTCTGCAAGGCAGTGAGCATAGCATTAAGATAGCACAGAGTGCCCTCTATCCGTCGCTGAATCTCAACGGCAGTCTGGGCACCAGCTACTACTCCACCCTGAATCGCACCTTTGGACAGCAGATGGGCGACAACTTCAGCAAGTACATTGGCCTGAGCCTGAACATACCTATATTCAGTCGCTTTGCGGCGCGCAACCGAGTACGCACGGCCCGCCTGCAACGTGAGAGCTACGCCTTGCAGTTGGAGAATACCAAGAAGTCGCTCTATAAGGAAATCCAACAGGCGTGGTACAATGCCACCGCTGCAGAAAGCAAGTATCTGAGCAGCGAGGCTGCCACAGAAGCCAGCCTTGCCTCCTTCGAACTTACCAGCAAGAAGTATGAGAATGGCACAGCCACAGCTGTGGCTTATAACGAAGCAAAGCAAAACCTGATGAAAGCCCAAAGTGATGAGCTTCAAGCGAAGTATGAGTATCTCTTCCGCACGAAGATCTTGGACTTTTACAAAGGAGAGGAAATCGATTGAACGTTAAACATTATACATTAAACGTTAAACATTAGCTATGCAGGATGATTCCATCCGGATGGAAACGGCAAAGCCGTAATGTTTAATGTTTAACGTTTAATGTTTAATGTTCAATGAAATACCGTCTGGCTGAAGGCTGATCAGCCTCATCTTATAAAGCTCTCCTACGGCCTTCTTGAAGGTCTTCTTGCTCACACCGAAGGTCTGGTAGATTTCCTCGGCATCGCTCTTGTCGTTGAAAGACGTGAAGCCCTTATGGTCGCGGATATAGTGCAGCAGCGTCTCTGCAAAGTCGTCCACCTTGCGAGGGCCAGCCTTCTGGAGAATCAAGTCTATCTTACCATCCTCACGCACCTGCTTCACGAAAGCCTTGAGCCGCATGCCCGTATGGAGGGGTTGGAAAATTTCGCTGTCGTAGAGCATGGCTGCATACTTATTCTCCACGATGGCCTTGAAGCCAAGCTCCGTCTTCTGCCAAATCAGGATATTCACCTGCTCATCTGCCTCATAAGTGGGGCGTTCTTTAGAAAGGAACTTATCCACCTTGGCAGAGGCCATGAGGCGGAAGCTCTCCTCGTCTTGATAGCAATACACGATGTAGCTCTTCCCCTGCACCATGCGCATCTTCTGCTCACGGAAAGGCACGAAGAGGTCTTTCATCAGGCCCCAATTCAAGAATGCACCATACTGATTTACCCAACTGACTTCCAGATAGCCGAACTCACCCACTTGTATCAATGGCGTCTGCGTGGTAGCCACCAGTCGCTCCTCGTTGTCCAGATAGAGGAACACGTTCAGCAGGTCGCCCTCCTTGGTGCCTTCAGGGATGTATCGCTTAGGAAGCAAGATCTCCCCATCATCGCCCCCATCCAAGTAAAGTCCGAAATCCACGAACTTCACCACTGCCAGTTGGTTGTATTTACCCAGTAGTATGCTCATAAAAACAGAAGATTAGAATTGATAACCCAGAGTGAGATGCACAGAAAAGTTCTTCAGGTCGCCTTCGAGTGCCACATTGTCGAACAGCCCATCGCAAGCAGGCAGCAAGCCCCAAGAGCAATCCACACCGATGAGGTAGTGCTGGTACTTGAAATCTGCGCCAAAGGCCACACCTGCATCCAGATTCTTATAGGCCTCAGCCCCAGCTTTGTAGGTGGTGCCCGACTTGGTTCTCAGCAGGGTGATGTTATCATAGGTGCAGCCATCTGTGAAGAGTTCACCCACGAAGGTGCGATGGAAATCCATATCGTCAGAGCTGACATGCGCCTTGCCTACAATGCCCCAAGCCACATAAGGACCTGCTTTCAGCGCCACCTGCGAGTCTTGCCCCAGATTGATTTTAAAGGCAGCATAGACAGGAAGTTCGAAGTAGCTCAGGCGGTTATCCAAAGTCACTGGCACTATCTGCTCATTGCCATAGTCCCCTTTGAAGTTAGAGCCTTTCTGCACGAAGTACAAGGCTGGCTGCACCGCCCACTGTCTGGCCACGGGGATATCCACAGCCAGTCCCACCTTATAAGATAGGCGGTTCTCCATGAGCGACAGACCTTGGAGTTTAGACATACCCACCCCTGCACGCACTTGCAGGGCAACCTGTGCTTGAGAAACCGTTGTCAACATCAAGCCAACCAGCATGGTCAGTATATAGCAAAACACATTACGTTTCATAGTCGGAAATATTTAATTAGCTTTTGCCTTATTAAATGCAAAATTACGTAAAACCTTGCATGGATTGAAGAAAAAAGGCAAATATTTTGCTTTTTCGCTCAGATTGCACTACCTTCGCACCCGCAAAAGTTTGGTGTCATAGCTCAGTTGGTAGAGCAAAGGACTGAAAATCCTTGTGTCCCCGGTTCGATT
>CALAEY010000064.1 GCA_937891085.1 uncultured Prevotellaceae bacterium
TTGGGCATCGAATCTACAATAGAAACCTATCGGCTGGTTGCGGATAATCATTTTAGTTATTAACCATCATTATTTTTTCAGAAGATGAAGAAGTTTGATTTTATGGAAGCCAATGCCCGCAAGCGCGAGATTGGCAGTCGCCTGAGCGAAATCGCAGACAAGATCTCAGGCAATGACCAGCTCACAGAAGAAGTGCGCGAGCAGTTGAACTCAGAGAGTGCAACCTTGCGCGAGGAGCTGAACGTACTGAACATGCGCATCAGCGCAGCTATGGCCAACGAGGCCGCAGAGAAGGTGTCGCGTGAGCAGAAGGCAGACAAGAATGCCGTGCTCCGTGAACTGTTGAAGAGCGAGGATGCCAACGGCGTGCGCATGAAGCGTGAAGTGACCCTCGGCGTTCTGACCGTTGGAGCCAAGAACAACATCACCAGCGCAGGCGCTATCGACCTGACTGTGAAAGACCTGATGCCAGACCTCGACGAAGGCCTTATCTGGGGCAAGGTTGGCATCAACGTACAGACGAACGTCAAGGGCAACATCCTCTGGCCTTATGCCACGAGCGTAGTGCAAATGGAAGAGAAGGGCGAGAAAGCGGCTCTTACAGACCAGAGTATCAACTTTGACAACATCACCGTAGTTCCAAGCCGTTGCGGTGCAACTATCGCCATCAGCAACGAGGCTATCGACGACGCGTCGTTTGACCTGATGGGCTATGTGCAGAAGGCCATCACACTGGCGCAGCAGCGTTATCTGAATTGGAAGACGTTCAGCCATGACAATACGCTTACCGGCATGAAGGGCCCTTGGGCATCAAAGGTCGGCTCAATCGCAACACTGGAAGCTACGTATGCCAACATCCTGTCTGCCAAGGCCGAACTGATTGATGCTGGCGTTGAAATGCGTAACTTTGCCTGGGTGGTCGATGCAAGTGCAGAGGCTTTGCTGAAGTCTACTCCAAAGGCCGACGGCCAAGGCGGATTCATCATCCAGAACGGCACGCTTGACGGCGACCCATACTTCGTGAGCCACTACATCCGCCAGACCTCAGCCAAGGCAAAGGCAGCAGACATGTACATCGGTCTGGGCGCATGGAACTATCTGGCAGCCAACCAGCACGGAGAGGTCCGCTTGGTAATCGATCCATACACCAAGGCCGTGAACAACGAGACCGTCATCACCCTGAATACAAAGTGGTCACTGACCACCCTGCGCGACAGTGCATTCGCTATCTACAAGCTGACTGCGGCAAGCGACAGCTCGACTGCGGCAAACCCCGAATGATAAACAGTGGCTGATATGGCAGCGGTAAGTTTGAACTTGTTTAAGGAACATGTGCACGCAGACAGCCTCATAGACGAGGACTGTCTGCTGCAGATGTACCTGGATGCGGCAACGCAGCAGGTACTTGACTACATTGGATATACGGAAGATGAAATTGACGTGCTTCCCAGCATTCCGACTCCACTTGTGCAAGCCATTCTGCTGCAAGCAGGTACCATGTACCGCTTTCGAGGGAACGTTGATGCATCTAACTTATCAGCATTGCCGTATTCGACTGCTGCGATTGTAAAGCCATACTGCAAGATGCGTGGCGGCAGCATCACTGAAAAGCTGATAGAGAATGAGACGGAGGGATGAGTGATGAATGTGAACCTCATAGACACCAAGCTCGAACTTCTGGAGCCCGTAAGGACCACAGACGCTTTCGGCAGCGAGGACGTGAGCTTTCAGAGCACTGGAGAATGCTACGCCCATACCGTGAAGCTTACGGGAAACAGGCATGAAGAGGTGCAGGAGCACTTCTCAGACTACCGAGCTGAGTTCAACGTGCGCTGGGGCATACCGGTGCACGAACATTGGCAGGTGCGCAACCTGCTCGACGGTGTGGTCTATGTGGTGACGAACATCATCCCACTTCGGCAGAGGGATATGAAGACCTTGCAATGTGAGAAGCTGAATCCATGAATCCAGAGGAATATACCGGCAAGGAATGGGCGGAGCTGGCCAAACAGCTCAGCGTGCGCCAGATACGAAACGGCATGAAGTCGGCCTATCGCAAGGAGGCCAAGAAAGCCGTGGAGATAGGGCAGCGTTACCTGATGACCAGCGGCATGGTGGTGAGAGGAAATGCCGGCACATGGAAGAAGAGCGTGAGGTCATACATCTACAGCAAGGGAGGCGGATTCCTGGTCACGGTGAAAGGACGTGCCAAGACCAGGAAGAACGGCAAGGAGCTATCGATGCATGAGAACAGGCGATTCGGCAAGGTGATAACCCGTGGCCCTGCAAAGGGCATTAGGAATGAGAGACGCATGCCTATAGCGATGTGGGCGGAAGACGGCACTAATCCACGCAAGCACCGTGGATGGAAGCTGAAAGGCTTGAAACTCTCCAAGATGAAAGGCAGTGGCACAGGCCGCATGAAAGCCTATGGATTCTTGGAAAAAGCCACGCCCGAGATGTTTCGCTCGGTAGAGGCTGGGCTTACCCCACAGCTGGAGGCATCGGTAATGAAGCAGGCCGCAAAGGCTGGATTCGTATAATACAGGAACTATGGCAAAGACATCGTTAAGTGCAGGAGAGATAATACGTAGCATGCTGCTTGGCAGCGAGGCGGTATCGGCCATCACCACGAGGATATTCCCCGTGGCCACCGACAAGGCTGAACTGCCGTATGTAGCATATCGCCGCTCAAAGCATGAGCAACAGCCATCGAAGGCTGGCTATGCTGGAGCAGACACCGTACAGATAGAGGTGAACTGCTACTCGGCTGGCTATGCCGAAGGTCTGGCACTGGCCGAGGCGGTGCGCGAGGCTCTGGACTGCCAGAGCGCGGAGACGGAGAGCTTGCTGATGCGCAGCTGTGTGCTGGCAGACAGCGAGGAATACTGGGCAGACGGTGCCGATGCCTATGTGCAGAACTTAGTTTTTAACATCAAAATTTAATAAATATGGCAGTACCAACTACAGGCTACATTAACGGTAGCGACCTTTTGTTGATGGTGGGCACGAAGGCCATCGGCCATTGCACGAGCCACACCCTGACATACAACAGCGAGACCAAGGAAAGGGCCGTAAAGCCCGCCACTTCGGCCAGCTATTCCGCCGGCCTTTGGAAAGGCAAGGGCGTAGTCGGCCTCAGTATCTCTATCAGCGCAGAGGGATTGCGCTACTACGGCGAGGCCGAGGGCGGCTTTGCGGAACTCTCAGCGTTGTGGGGGGCAGGCACAGCCGTCACCGTCAAGGCGTATGAGCGTGAGGGCGCGGCAAGCCCCTACGTGGAGGGCAGTTTCGTAATCACTTCGGTTGAGGAGACCAGCCCGGCGCAGGACGATGCCACCTACTCCGTTCAGTTGGAGAGCAACGGCGAGCCTACCACCTATCCAGGCAAGCCGTCGGGCGGCAGCAGCACCTAATCCCTAATTCCTACTGACTATGAGCAAGAAAGTAGAAATTACTATCAATGGCGTAGCGTACCCCTGTAGGCAGACTATGGGGGCTATGCTACGTTTCAAGCAGGAAACCGGCAAAGAGGTCACAGAGATTGACCCCGGAAGTTTTAGCGACCTTTGCACTTATCTTTGGTGTTGCGTGAAATCAGCATCTAAGGCAGATGGCTTAGAGTTTAATTTGTCGCTGATGGACTTTGCCGACAACGTAACGCCCGAAGATGCTACAGAGTGGGCAGAGGCCAACAAAGAGCAGTCAGGCGACGGCACTATAGAGAACAGCGAGACACCCGAAGAAAAAAAAACTTAGGGATAAACGATTACTTAGGCTTTGCGCTGGGTTGCTTACGCTTATCGTATGACGATTTTTGCAGATGTACCCCAAAGGAATTTGAGAGTATTTGCAAGGCGTATCACGACCAGCGCGAAGCCGAGTACAAAGACCGATGGGAAAGAACGAGGGCGGTAATAGTGGCGACCTTACGGCCACACCTGAAAGGACGGCCAACCGCTAAGAAAGTCTACCCGTTACCGTGGGATAAGGAAACTACCAAAGGCCCAAGAAAGAAAGCCCCGAAGCCGCTAACGGCAGAGGAAAGCAAAGCGAGATTTGAAAGTTTGATAGCGAGGGTTAAGAACGCCGACGACGGCTAACGTAAGCATCGTTATTCGTAAAGTCCGCAGCAGAGAAGAAAACGGCAAAGGCTATAAGAGCGGCAAAGCCCGACCACGCTAAAACGCCGTTGCATCCCACTAACGCACTGATTATAAAAGCGGCAAAGGACACTACGAAAGTCAGAAGCGACCCTGATACTATTATGTTTCTTATACCTTTCATGCTGCGAAGATAAGAATAAAAAACGATATGAGTAAGTAAATTAGCGTTAAAAATGGCAAAAGACGTAAAGTTTAACATAAAACTAACGATTGACGGTAAAGAGCAAATCGTTACCGCATCCACAAACGTAAAGAAGTTTGCGGAAGAATTGGAGATTGCCCGTACCGAATCGACCAAACTTAGGGATGATTTGTTGAAAGTTACCCAAGTTACTACGTCTTTTCAAAACGCTATGTCGGGTTTGCAGCAGCTTACCGGGCAAATGCAGACCTACACAGCCGCCAACGCACAGCAAGCCGAGGCCGAAGCAAAGTTGGCTAACAATATGCGTAACACGATGGGCGCAAGGGATGAAGATATACAGAGTATCAAAGACCTTTGCGCAGCCCAACAGCGGTTAGGCGTAATCGGTGACGAAGTGCAGCTTTCGGGCGCGCAGGAACTCGCCACCTACCTCGAAAAGAAATCCAGCCTTGAGAAGCTCATCCCAGTGATGAATGACATGCTTGCTCAGCAATACGGACTGAATGCCACGCAGGAATCGGCTGCAAGCATCGCTACCATGCTCGGCAAGGTGATGAATGGGCAAGTGTCTGCCCTCAGCCGCTACGGCTATACCTTCGACGAAGCCCAAGCCCAGATATTGAAGTTTGGCACAGAGGAACAACGCGCAGCCGTATTAGCCGAGGTAGTGGAAAGTTCCGTAGGCGGCATGAACGCGGAATTAGCTAAGACAGACGCGGGCAGAGCGAAGCAAGCTGCAAACGACTTTGGCGACTTGAAAGAGCAGATAGGCGCAGTTATCGCCCCGCTTGAATCAGCCATTATTAAGGTTGGCCAATTCTCTTTAGCCATTAACGCGATTAGTACAACCGTTGGAGGCATACGCGGTATATACGTAGCCGTCGTTTCCGCTACAGGTGCATTAAAGAATCTGACCGTAGTGACTTACGCACAGGCAGCAGCGGGAAAAGTAGCCGCAGCCGTGCAAGCACTTTGGGCTAAGCAGATGTACTATGGCCGTCAGGCCGCTATAGCATGGACTTTTGGGGCCAAGTTGGCTACCGTCCAGGCTATTGCAATGCGAGCCGCGATTATGGGCCTTATGGCCGTAACAGGTATTGGCCTTGCTTTTGTGGCGGTATCGTCTATTATTTCCCTGTTTGCAAGTAAAACGGACGATGCCACAAAATCTATGCAAGATGCCGAGGCAGAGGCGAAGCGTTTGCAGGAGAGCCAAAACGAGGAAGTACGGGCGGGCGCACAGGCAGCGGCCACGTTGGAGCTGCAAAAGGAGAAACTTAAAAATCTGATAGATGCCAAAAAGACAGGCAAAGACGTAAGCAAGGAAGAAAAGAAAATCGTAGGCGAACTTAACGACGCTTACGGTGACACGATGGGATATTTCTCCAGCGTATCAGGTTGGTATGAGGCTCTGACCAAGAATAGCGAGAAATATTGCCGTCAAATGGTGGCAGAGGCAAAGGCCAGGTCGCTCGCCAACCAGATAGCTAACTTGGAAGAGGAAAACAGAACTATCGGACAAAACATAGTAAACGACAAATATAGTAGGGAGAATGAGAAGGAAACAAGGGTAGTGAATAGCGGCACAACAAGCTATGGCACGGTATCTACCTATACATTTAAAGTTGATATAGAGGGGACCAGCGAGCTTGATAAGGCCAGAGACCAGATGCAAGAGAACTACAGGCAGATAGACGACATGAAGCAGCGGATGGAGGACTCACTCAAGGAGGCTGCATCCATTCAGTATGATGTCATAGGGTCTTCAGTTCGCCCGAATGCCAATGCTGACACCACGGCAGGAGTTACGAAAGACACACAGCTCAGTCTGATAGAGAACGCCAATACCTACAAAGACCTCGCAAACAACATATCCTACTACCAGCAGGAAATTGAGAAGACGAATGTCGAGGACAGAGGCCGAATCAACATCCTCATGCAGCAGAAGAAGGCAGCAGAGGATTTGCTGAATTTCTACAAGAAAGGAAGTCAGGCCACTAACAGCCTTATCATAGTTCCGAAGATAGAGCCGGTGAAAATGAAAGACCTGCCATCCGTTGCTCCTAAGCCGATTAAGATGGGGGATGTTCTATAAATTAAGTTGTTAATAATCAAATAATTAGTGTTCACTGATTAATCACATTTTCAAAGAACTCTTTGGCTGCGCGGTTTAGCCGTTAAGCCATATATTGAAATTTTAACGAACTATTGAATATTATTCTATTAATAAAATCGTTATCTTTGCAATCAATTAACAGAACAACCATGCGAAAAATCATCCTCATCACTGGTGGAGCACGCTCTGGGAAGAGCACCTATGCAGAGAGTCTGGCATTACAGCACTCTCCCAACCCTGTGTATCTGGCTACCGCACGCATCTGGGACGATGAGTTCAGAGAGCGCGTGAGACTGCATAAGGAGCGCAGAGGACCTGAATGGACGAATATCGAAGAACAGAAGTGGCTGAGCCAGCATGACATCACTGGGCGCACCGTGCTGATAGACTGCATCACGATGTGGTGCAACAACTTCTTCTTCGACCTGAAGGATGAGGTGAACGCCACGCTGGAGGCTCTGAAAGCTGAGTTCGACAAGTTCACTGCGCAGGAGGCTACCTTCATCTTCGTGACCAACGAGATAGGCATGGGTGGTGTGAGCATGAACGAAGTGAGTCGAAAGTTCACCGACCTGCAAGGATGGTTCAACCAATACGTGGCTTCCAAAGCCGACGAAGTGGTGCTGATGGTGAGTGGTATTCCCGTAAAAATAAAAGGATAAGAAATATGGTAAGAACATTTCAGATAGAAGCTCATAACGAAGACATTAAGCCTCTGATAATAGATAAGATAGACAATCTTACTAAACCAAAAGGTTCACTTGGAACTCTGGAGGAAATTGCCCTCCAAGTGGCCCTGATCCAGCAGACATTGGAGCCTGTACTGAGAAAGCCGCAGAACATTCTCTTCGCTGCCGATCATGGCATCCTGGAGGAAGGAGTGAGCCCTACGCCACGTGAGGTAACTTGGCAACAGGTGCTGCACTACACCCGCGGTGGGGCTGGTGTGAATGTGTTCTGCGAGCAACATGGATTTGGCCTGAAGGTGGTAGATGCAGGCGTGGACTATGACTTTCAAGGTCACCCGAGTGTGATAGACATGAAGGTGCGCCGTGGCACCCGCAATTTCCTGCATGAATCTGCCATGACGAAGGAAGAGCTGGAGCTTTGCCTTGAACGAGGGGCTCAGGTAGTTCGTCAGTGCATCGCTGAAGGCAGTAATGTGCTGAGTTTCGGAGAGATGGGCGCTGGAAACACGTCCGCAGCCTCTGTTTGGATGCACCTTTTCACGGCCCTACCACTGGAAAAGTGCGTGGGGGCTGGCAGCGGACTTAATCAGGCTGGCGTGCAGCATAAGCTTGAGGTTCTCCAGCAAGCCCTGCAGAATTATAAAGGAAATGGTTCTGCATTGGATATCATGACTTATTTCGGTGGCTATGAGTTGGTGATGGCCGTTGGTGCCATGCTTCAGGCTGCTGAGAGCCGCGTGCTGATATTGGTAGATGGTTTCTTGATGACGGCCTGCATGCTAGCAGCTGCACAGCTTTACCCAGAGGTAACGCGCTATGCCATCTATGGGCATTGTGGCGATGAGAGCGGCCATCGGTTGTTGCTGGATGCCCTGCATGCCAAACCCCTGCTGAGCTTGGGCATGAGGCTGGGAGAAGGTACTGGAGCCATTGTGGCCTACCCCATTGTGGAGTCAGCTCTCTGCATGCTGAATGGCATGGAAAGCTTTAAGAAGACATCCGTGACGAAATACTTTTAGAGATTGAGAATTGAAAATGAAACACCTTTTAGCCGCATTGATGTTTTTCACCCGACTGCCCTTCTGGCGCATTTGCGAGGTGCCTGCCGTTTACTTCAAGCGGGTAGTGCCACTATGGCCATTGGCTGGATGGCTCACGGGAGGCATCATGGCTGGGGTGCTGTGGCTGGCTGCTCAAGTGTTCCCGCTGAGTGTGGCGTGGATCTTAGCTATCGTTTCTCGCCTGCTAGTGACAGGATGCCTACATGAAGACGGACTGGCCGACTTCTGCGATGGCTTTGGCGGAGGAACTACGCGAGAGAAGGTGCTGAGCATCATGAAGGACTCACACATAGGCACTTATGGCGTCATCGGACTGGTGGTCTACTTCCTCCTACTGACGCAGGCCTCACACCTCGGATTGGAGAATCTGCTCCCCATCGTAGTGGTGGCTGATGTCTGGAGCAAGATGTGTGCCGCTCACATCATCTGCTTCCTGCCCTACTGCCGTAAGGCGGAAGAAGCAAAGATACAAACCATCTATGACCGTATGACCTGGCAGGAGCGGCTACTGTGTATCGCTGCTGGTTTGGTGCCAGTCTTGGTATTCCTGCCACATACGCTGTTGCCAGCCCTCCTTGCTCCGATGGCAGTCTGTGCGCTGCTCATGCTGCTGATGAAACAGCGCATCGGAGGCTATACGGGCGACTGCTGTGGAGCCACGTTCCTAATAGCTGAAATGAGCTTCTACTTATGCTGCTTAGCTTTGTTGTAAACCAACGAGTTATATAATTTTGATAAAGTAAATAGTAAATATGATAATCACTCTGATCAGACATACTTCAGTAGATGTTCCAGCAGGGGTCTGCTATGGACATACAGACGTTCCATTGAAGGATTCATTCGAGCAGGAGGCTGCCGTGACTAAGAAAAATCTGGAGCCACTGGAACCTTTCGACAAAGTGTATTGCAGTCCGCTGAGCCGCTGTGTGAAGTTGGCCACCGACTGCGGCTACCCCGACGCTGAGCGCGATGATCGCATCAAGGAGCTCAACTTCGGTGCTTGGGAGATGCAGAAGTTTGATGAGATCAAGGATCCACATCTACAAGAATGGTTTGACGACTACCTGCATGTGCCAGTGACCGATGGCGAAAGCTTCATGCAGCTCTACCAGCGCGTGGCCGCCTTCCTCGATGAGTTGAGGCAGAAACCCTATGAGCATGTGGCAGTCTTCGCTCACGGTGGTGTGTTGGTCTGCGCTCAAGCCTATGCCGGCCTTGTCAAGTTTGAAGAAGCCTTTAGCGCACTCACGCCGTATGGAGGAGTTATTACGTTAAACATTAAACGTTAAACATTAAACGTTAAACATTAAACATTAAACGTTAAACATTAAACATTGTGCATGAATACAACGAAACAAAATATTAAAGGCTTCATCGCATTAAGTCCGCTGGTGGTGTTTCTGTGCCTCTATCTGGTGACATCACTGCTGTTGGATGACTTCTATGCCGTGCCCATCACGTGGCCTTTCTGGTGTCGTCTGTCTATGCTATCAGCGTAACGACCGACCTGCACCTCACCGACCGCATACACCAGTTCTCCAAGGGGGCTGCCGACAAGAACATCATGCTCATGATTTGGATATTCATCATGGCCGGAGCCTTTGCGCAGAGTGCCAAGGCCATGGGAGCCATCGATGCTACCGTCAACCTCACCCTCTCCGTGCTACCCAGCCAGTTCCTCATCGGAGGCATCTTCCTGGCAGCCTGCTTCATCTCTGTGTCCATAGGCACCAGCGTGGGCACCATCGCTGCCCTGACGCCTGTAGCCATCGGACTGGCCGAACATACTGGCATCGACCTCGCCTACATGGTCGCAGTAGTGGTAGGAGGCTCTTTCTTCGGAGACAACCTCTCATTCATCAGCGATACCACCATTGCCGCTACCACCACACAGCACTGCCAGATGCGCGATAAGTTCCGCGTGAACATCCTCATCGTGCTGCCAGCCGCCCTCATCGTGCTTGGCATCTACTTCGTGCAAGGTTTCTCCCTGAATGCCACTGCCGAGATAGGACCTATCGAGTGGGTGAAGGTGATTCCCTACCTGCTGGTACTCATCACTGCCCTACTGGGCATGAATGTGATGGCTGTGCTGTTTCTGGGCTTGATTTCCACAGGCCTCATCGGTCTCTGCACCGATATGACCATTCTGGGATGGTTTCAGGCCATGGGCGAAGGCATACTGGGCATGAGTGAGCTCATCATAGTCACCCTGCTGGCTGGAGGCATGCTGGAGCTGATAAGGCACAATGGCGGCATCGACTTCATCATCGAGAAGCTGACCCGCCATATCAGTGGGAAGCGAGGCGCAGAGTTCACCATCGCTGCTCTGGTGAGCATGGCCAACCTCTGCACTGCCAACAACACTATTGCCATCCTGACCACCGGACAGTTGGCCCATGACATCTCCGAAAAGTTCAGTCTGAACCCCAAGCGCGTGGCCAGCATCCTAGATACCTTCTCCTGCCTGGTACAAGGCCTCATCCCCTACGGTGCTCAGATGCTGATAGCTGCCGGACTGGCTCAGATCTCGCCAGCCTCTATCATTGGGCACCTCTACTACCCACTCTGCATGGGAATTTGTGCCATTTTGGCCATTATTTTCAGGTATCCGAGAAGATTTAGCCGTTAATAATTTGTTCACCTTAAAATTTATTGCTACCTTTGCGCCCGCTATTATGGATTAGTAGCACTAGTTATCAATTTTATTAACTTAACAAAAAATTATTTTAAATGGCAACAAGAATTAGATTGCAGCGTCATGGTCGTAAAGGCTACGCTTTCTACGGCATCGTGATTGCGCACTCACAGGCTCCACGTGATGGACGCTTCATTGAGAAGATTGGTACTTACAACCCAAACACCAATCCTGCCACAGTAGAATTGAACTTTGAGCGCGCCCTGTATTGGGTTATGACAGGCGCACAGCCAACCGACACCGTTCGCAACATCCTTTCTCGTGAAGGTGTGTACATGAAGAAGCACTTGCTGGGTGGTGTTCAGAAAGGTGCCTTTGATGAGGCCGCTGCTGAGGCAAAGTTCGATGCATGGAAGAAGAGCAAGACTGCCGCTCTGGCCGCAGCTAAGACTAAGGCTGCTGACGCTAAGAAAGAGGTAAGCAAGGCTCGTTTGGAAGCAGAAAAGAAAGTAAACGAAGTGAAAGCTAAGGCTCTCGCGGAGAAGAAGGCTGCTGAAGAAGCTGCCAAGGCTGCCGAGGAAGCTGCCGCTAAGGCTGCTGAACAGGCTCCTACTGCTCCAGAAGCTCCTGCTGCAGAATAACAGCAGTATTTTTACAACAATTGGGATTAAAACTATAGGGTCCCCTCTGCCACCCGGCAGGGGGGATTTCTTTTGCTTAGCGTCACGCGTCACAACGTCACAACGGTTTTAGGAAGTGGTATACAGAGGGGTAAAAAATATTTACTATATATATTTATATATATATATAAATATATATAGTAAAATTCTACTTAGGTCTTCTGGAGAAAAAGGGATAGGCTTCCAAAAATGCTTGTGACGTTGTGACGCGTGACGCTTGAGGGTATCCTCGTAGAAAAACCATCGCCCACGCGAGGAAAAAAAATTTACATCGGGAGCAAAAAAAATGGCCAAAAATTCGAAAACCGCAAATTAGAAGTTGTACCTTTGTAGCCGCTAAACAAAATCATATAAAGCAAATGAAGAAATTCTTATTCCTCGTTGCAACAGCAGCCATGTTCGCTGCCTGCAACAACAGCCAGAACGGCTATGTAATCAACGGCACCATTGAGGGCGCAGCAGATGGAGACAGCATCTACATCATGAACCTGAACTCACAGAACCCCGTTGCCACAGCAGCGACAGCCATCAAAGGTGGCAAGTTCACTTTCAAGGGTGTGCAGGACGTTCCTACCAACACCTATATCGCTTACAAGATCCAGGATCCACAGGCTCGCAAATATGCCAACTTCTTCCTTGAGAACGGCACCATGACTGCCTTTTTGGGTGAGGAAAGCAACTATGTGAAGGGTACGCCAAACAACGATGCCTTCGAGCAGTATAAGGAGGAGATCAAGGCCATGACCGATAAGATAGAGGCCGTGGAGGAGAAGCTGAAGGATGAATCGCTCACAGAAGAGCAGCAGAAAAACATCGAAGACCAGATTGACGGCTTAATGGACGAGTACTATGAAGTCTTCGAGCGCACCATCGACAAGAACATTACCAATCCTGTAGGCGTGAGTGTGCTGAAGTCATTCTACTACCAGATGGATGCAGATAAGTTGGCTGCAGCTCTGGATCAGATTCCTGCCGAACTGATGGAAGGCGACGAGACTCTGGCACGCATCAAGGAGGTGGTTGCCAAGCAGTTGGCCACTGCTCCTGGACAGAAGTTCACCGACTTCGCCATGAAGACCCCTGATGATAAGGACATCAAGCTCTCCGACTATGCTGGTAAGGGCAAGATCGTCTTGGTGGACTTCTGGGCTAGCTGGTGCGGTCCTTGCCGTGTGGAGATGCCAAACGTGAAGGAAGCTTATGCCAAGTACAAGAACAAGGGCTTCGAAATCGTAGGTGTGTCTCTGGACCGCAACGTGGAAGACTGGAAGAAGGGCATCGAGGATCTGGGCATCACTTGGCCTCAGATGAGCGACGTGAAGTATTGGGATAGTGAAGCCGCTGGCATCTATGGCGTGCAGGCCATCCCTGCCACCGTGCTGATAGACAAGGACGGCACCATCCTGAAGCGCGACCTGCGCGGATCTGACCTGGCTGCAGAGCTGGAGAAATTGCTGGGATAATATTACTCTAAGCCACGGATTTATCGGATTACTAGGAATTATATGCGGTAAATCCGTAGTTTTTTAAAACACCAAATCAATGAAAACAGTAAATATCTTGACATCAATGATGCTGACCGCCTGCCTTGCTGCTTGCAGCCAGCAACCTGTGAATCTGGATCATAGCGTAAAGACGATTCCTGCCTCCTACTATGAGGATGCCACCGAGCAAGGCAGTGTGGTGAAGTTCACCTACCAGACGCAGCTCCCTGATACGGATGAGCAAATAGAGAAGTATTGCTATGTCTATCTGCCTTACGGTTACCAAGAGAACGATAGCAAGCGCTACGACATCCTCTACTTCATGCACGGCGGTGGCAGCACACCGGAGAAATTCCTGGGTGGCAATGACTCTGTATCCGTGAACCGCAAGACGCTGGATCACATGATTCAGGATAAGCTCATCAAACCGATGATCGTGGTGACTCCATCGTTCTACAGAAGCGACCGCACCGATACCATCGCCAATGCCGGCGACCTCGTGAAGCGTTTCCCAGAGGAACTGACCAAAGCGCTGATTCCTGCCGTAGAAGGCAAGTTCCATACCTATGCCAAGAACACCACCCCAGAGGGATTGATCGCCTCTCGTGACCACAGAGCCTTCAGTGGCTTCTCAATGGGCAGTGTCACCACTTGGTGGGTGTTCAACAAAGCACTGGACTACTTCAAGTATTTCATGCCGCTGAGCGGTGATAGCTGGGTGGTACAGCAGATGGGTGGCTCACAGGCTCCAGAAGCCACTGCCGCAGCCCTCGCTGCTCCGCTGACAAATAATAAGAAGGATTTCTTCATCTTCTCTATCACAGGAAGTGAAGACATGGCCGAGAAGTCGCTCACCCCGCAGATAGAAGCCATGAAACAGCAGCCTGCCTTCGTAGTGAACGATGATTTCCGCAAGGGTAATCTCTACTACAGTATTCTGCCAGGTGGCAAGCATGAGAGCAGCACCTACGGTCCGCACTACATTTATACGGCGCTGCCGGAATTCTTTGCTCGCTGATTCTTTCGAGCTTATCATAAACAGAAAGGGGTAACGAATCGTTACCCCTTTCTTATTCAATGCTCGTTGTAAAGTCTTACAAGCGCTGTGTCCACCTGCTGCCGAATATGCTGATAGACAGGCTGTACCAGTCTGTGCATCTCTTCCTTCAGCTGTGTACTTAGAGGGAGTACTGCAGTTCCGCTGGCTTTGATGGTGGCGATGCGAGAGGCAATGCGCTCATCACTCTGCTGGCGTGCGTAAACCTTGGCAGTTTCTGCAGCTTGCCGAATGATGGTTTGCTGCGACACAGAAAGCTCATTCATGAACTTCTCACTGACAATCAGCGAAATGAGGTGAGGCAGATGATTGGTCTCCACCACATAGTCCTGCTGCTCGTAGAGCTTATTACTCACCACCACCTCATAAGGATTCTCCTGCGCATCGATGGTGCCCTGCTGCAAACCGATATACACCTCCGAGAAGGTCATCGGTGTAGGATTGGCTCCCAGGTGCTTCCAGAACTGCAGATGATAGGGATTTTCCATAGTGCGTATCTTCTGCCCCTTAAAATCATTCAATGTCTGCACAGGCTTATTGGTGGTCATCACACGGAACCCTTGATCAGCATAGCCTAAGAGCTCGTAGCCCCCCTTCCGATATACCTCACTGATGCGCTGCATGAAAGCGGGATTGTCCACTACTCTACGCACATCGCCGATGCTGTCGAAAAGCACAGGCATGTCAAACACGGCAATATCGGGCATGAAAGTCACCTGTGGCGCCGTATTCTGCACCACGAAGGGGATGTCGGCATCCTTGCACGACTCCAGCAATTCCCTGTCACCTCCAACCACACTGTTGGGATAGACCTGTATCCGCATGCTCCCATCACTCAGTCGGTAGACCTCCTCGGCAAACTTCTCGGCATAGAGCTGCGTTACCGTATCATCCGGACTGCTAGTACCCAATGGCCAAGCATAGCGCTGGGAGCCATCGCCACAAGCCACCAGGCCTAAGACCAAGAGAAGCAAGCCATATTTCAACAACCTCAGTTTCATAGCAGTAGCAAACTAATAGATGGAACAAAAGTGATGAGCAGCAGCGCCAACAAGAACATTCCGATCATAGGCAACGCCTTTCGGGCAATGTTCACCACAGGAATCTTCGTCAGCGAACTGGCCACAAAGAGATTCACCCCGATTGGAGGCGTGACAAAGCCAATGGCAAGGTTCACCACCATCATCACACCGAAATGAATAGGATTCATACCTACTGCCGTTACTATCGGCGCCAAGATAGGAGCCAGAATCAAGATGGCCGGAGTGGTATCCATCACCATGCCCACCAGGAGCAGGAAGACATTGATAACCAACAGTAACACCACATAGTTGGTAAAGTTGCCCAAGATCCAGGCACTGAGCATCTGAGGCACCTGCATCAGCGTGAGCACTCTGGAGAAAGCGATGGAAGCCGCCAAGATGAAAAGAATAGGCGCATAGGTACGAATGGACTCCTGCAGAATGCCCCACAGCTCTTCCAGCCGAATGGTCTTGTAGACGAACAGGCTGATAATGAGTGAATAGAACACAGAAATCACTGCCGCTTCTGTAGGTGAAGCCACCCCACTATAGATGGCACCTAAGGTAATCACAGGGCTCAGTATGGCCCAGAAACTATCTAAGAAGACGTGCAGGAAGCCACGTTGTTGCAGCTCTGCCAACTTCCGATTTATCTTCATGCGGTCTTCCCCGTGGCGTCTGCAGTAGATATAGGCATAGCCTATGAGCGACAAGCCAATCATCAGGCCGGGAACGACACCTGCCAAGAACAAAGCACTGACCGACTCTCCCGATGCCAAGCCATACATGATAAACGGAATACTCGGTGGAATAATCACCCCCAAACCGCCTGCAATAGCCACCACAGCCGTGGAAAAATCTTTCTCATAGCCCAAGTCTATCAGGAGTGGGATGGTCATACTCCCCACCGCAGCCACCGTAGCAGGAGCAGAACCAGAGATGGCTCCGTAGAACAAACAGGTGATGATCACCGCTGCAGGAATGCCAGCCGTGCGCCTGCCGAGGAAATAAGAAAAGACATCGAAAAGCTTAGAAGATATCTTGCCATGTGCCATCAGAATGCCCGCCAAGACAAACATGGGTACAGCCAACAAGGGGAAACTGTCGATACCTCCCACCATAGACCGAATCACGAAGCTGGCCGAGGCCGTAAACGATGGGTCGGTCATGCCTGGTAGCACTGACACAATACCCAGAGATACGGCTATGGGGATAGCTAATACGATGAAGAGGAAGAACAAGAGAAAGATAATCAAAGCTGACATACCTCATCCTCCTTTCCTTCAATGGTAAGTCCCTCTACCACTCGCTTCATCTTGGCAGACTTACCAGCCTTCAGTTCACTATAATCTCGGTGCTCCTCGTTGTAATAGAAATTGTGCCACTGCAAGAACCATCGCTCAGCGATACGGAGCAGGCAGAGGCCGAAGCAAACCAGCGGAGCCGACTGTACCAGATACATCGGAATGCCACAGGCAGGACTGACCTGCCCACTCTCAATGGTAGCCATCAGGTAGTGGTAGGCATAGGGCATCATATAGGCAAAGAAGGCAAACTCTACCGTGAGGTTGAATATCTTCACCAGTGCCCTGCCACGCATAGAGAACAGTCTGATAATCTGGTCGATACGAATACTTATTGTAAGTTTAGTACAAAGACTCACACTCATGAAGGCAGACCATACGAAGAGGTAACGCGTGATCTCCTCAGACCATGACAAGGACATGCCCAGCACATATCTGCAGAAAATCTGCACGATCATGATGACCACCATGCCACAAAGCAAGGCACCCATCACCCCCTCTTCCAAGTGACTATATACCTTCTTCAACATATACCTATCAGAAATGTGGGAGCTGAATACCCAGAGCCTTCTGCATACGCTCAATGTCCATCTCCTTCCCCGTCCAGAGTTTGAAGGCTGCCGCCCCTTGGAAAAGCATCATGCCATACCCGTTCATATATCTACAGCCCACCTCACGCGCCATCTCCAGGAAACGTGTCATCGGGGGAGCATAGACCGTATCTGTCACTATAAGCTCAGGGCGTAAGAAACTCACATCTGGTAGCCAAGTCTCACCCTCGTGAGGCTTCATGCCAAGTCCGGTGGCATTGGCCAACAGGAAACTATCTTCTATCTCCTGCCGAAGCCGTGCGTGATCTTGCAAATCGTAGATGGCTGCATGACAAGTGGTATGTGCATTGATCTTACGCACAGTTTCCTCGTCTGCCTCAAAGAAATGATCTTTCACAT
The DNA here is from genome assembly GCA_937891085.1 of uncultured Prevotellaceae bacterium. Lineage (GTDB taxonomy): Bacteria > Bacteroidota > Bacteroidia > Bacteroidales > Bacteroidaceae > Bacteroides. Next base: position 17,313 of record CALAEY010000064.1, read on the forward strand.
TGAAAATGGATATCTCTGCCACACCATCAAGTGCTGCTTGAATCTGCATGGCAGTAGCGGCTCCGCCTGCCCCTACGATGGTGAGTTTCTTACCCGTTACATCTATTCCGCTATGTTTCAGCGCAGCCATATAGCCTATGCCGTCTGTGCAATAGCCTGTCAAGACACCATTATCATTGACAATGGTATTCACCGAACCTATCAAGGCTGCTTCTGGAGAAAGACGGTCCAGATACTGCCCCACCACGGTCTTATTAGGCATAGAGACATTCGACCCTCGCATACGCAGGGCACGGATAGCCTTCACCGCATCTTCCAGCGTTGAGTTGTCCACCTCGAACGCCAGTTGAATGCAGTCGATTCCCGCCGCACGGAAAGCCTCGTTCTGCATAGCAGGAGAGTTGGAGTGCCTTATGGGATAAGCCATAAGACCCACCAACTCTGTATATCCTGTGATTGCTCCTTTTGCATCCATTCTTATCAATTCATTATTTTTCAAGATGCAAAAATAGCAATTAATTATCTTTCTTACAAATTAGAAGAATACATAGATAGTTAAAATGATTATCCGCAACCAGCCGATAGGTTTCTATTGTAGATTCGATGCCCA
>CALAEY010000065.1 GCA_937891085.1 uncultured Prevotellaceae bacterium
AGAGCACAACCTTGCCAAGGTTGGGGTCGCGAGTCCGAGTCTCGTTTTCCGCTCTTCAAGAGAGATTGTCAAGAAATTGGCAATCTCTTTTTTTTTGTATTCTCCCCTTTTTGCCGTATCTTCGCAAAAAAAAATAGAGACGATGGCTATCAAGGTACAAAATCCATTCTTCGACCGCAGGGAAGACGAACTGCAACTAGATGCTACACTATTCAAAGAAGTGATGGTGGAGCAGAGTGCTCCTATCCTCCCAGCTGAATGGTATCCGCAGAGCGGTGTGCAACTGACATGGCCGCACAAGGACACCGACTGGGCACCGATGCTGGAGGAGGTACAGGCGTGCTTCAAAGCGGTGGCACGGGAGATAGCCGCACGAGAGCTTCTGCTGATAGTGACACCGGAACCCGATGCCGTGAGGGCGCAGATAGAAGATGAGGTGAACATGGAGCATGTGCGCTTTTTCCAGTGCGACACAAACGACACCTGGGCGCGTGATCATGGTGCCATCACTCTGACAGACAGCATCAAGCCTCATCTACTGGATTTCTGCTTCAACGGCTGGGGAAGCAAATTCCCTGCAAAGCTCGACAATGAGATCACCGGACATCTGGTGGTTGCCAAGCTGCTTCACGGTACTTATGAGAATCATCTGGACTTCGTGCTGGAAGGCGGCTCCATAGAGAGCGACGGGCATGGCACGCTGCTCACTACCGCCGAATGTCTGCTGAATCACAACCGCAATTCACACATGAATATGGTGGAGATAGAAGAGGAACTGAAAGCATCGCTGCATCTGGAGCGCATTCTATGGCTGCATCACGGCTATCTGCGCGGTGATGATACCGACAGCCATGTGGACACGTTGGCACGCTTCTGCTCCCCTACTTCCATCGCCTACGTGCAATGCACGGATACTGCGGATGAGCACTACGAAGAGCTGCGTCTGATGGAAGAAGAACTGAAGGCACTGCGTCTGGCCGACGGCTCTGCATACCAGCTCTTCCCGCTCCCGATGGCTGATGCCGTATGGGAAGACGGAGAACAACTGCCTGCCACGTATGCCAACTTCCTCATCGTGAACGGTGCGGTGCTCTATCCTACCTACCGCCAAGAAGCCAATGACGCGAAGGCGAAGGAAGTGCTGCAATCGGCATTCCCCGATAGAGAGATAGTGGGCATAGACTGCCGTCCGCTGATCAGTCAGCACGGATCGCTGCACTGCATCACCATGCAATACCCCCTCGGAGTACTAAAATAATGTAGACTTAAACCCATGACTGAAAAGAAGAAAATATCATTCCTCTTGAATCCTATCTCCGGCACTCAGGGAAAGGAGCAAATCGTGAAGCTCATCCATGAGAAGCTGGATACCTCACTCTATGACTATGAAATCATCAAGACCGAATATGCCGGCCATGCGGTGGTATTGGCGAAGGCTTGCGCCGAGAAGGGCGACTTCGCCGTGGTGGCCATCGGTGGTGACGGTACGGTGAATGAGATAGCACGCTCATTGGTGCATACAGATACGGCACTGGGCATCATCCCATGCGGATCGGGCAACGGATTGGCACGTCATCTGCACATCTCCACCATAGCCAGCAAGGCCATCGACATACTGAACAAGGGTGTTGTGGAGACCATAGACTATGGGAAAATCAACGGGCAGCTGTTCTTCTGCACGTGTGGTGTGGGCTTTGATGCGTTCATCAGCCTCAAATTTGCGGAATCTGGCAAACGAGGACCGCTGTCGTATGTAGAGCAGACGCTGCGCGAGAATCTGAGCTATAAACCAGAAACCTACGAACTGGACATCGAGGGGAATACGGAGCACTACAAGGCCTTCGTGATAGCATGCGGCAATGCCGCACAGTATGGCAACAATGCCTTCATCGCACCGCACGCCTCACTGATGGACGGGATACTCGACATCACGGTGCTGGAGCCTTTCACGCTGCTGGATGTGCCATCACTGACCTTCCAGCTCTTCAACAAGACCATCGATCAGAACAGCCACATCAAGACTTTCCGCTGCAAATCACTGCACATTCACCGTGAGAAGCCCGGTGTGGCGCATTTTGACGGTGATCCTATCATGATGGGCGAAGATATCTACGTGACCATCGTTCCTGCAGGACTGCGTGTAGTGACACCAGAAGAGCCCGAATCTCCGGAGCATGACGGCACTATGCTTGAGCGCACACAGGAGGTGGTGCTCAACGGTCTCCGTCAGCTGAATGATGAAATTTTTGAGGGAATCAAGAAACTTAATCGCTAAAAACTTTGCAGATAATAAAAATAGTATTATCTTTGCACTCGCTAAGACAACGCTGGTGCGTTAGTTCAGTTGGTTAGAATACATGCCTGTCACGCATGGGGTCACGAGTTCGAGTCTCGTACGCACCGCTAACCTAAGCCCTGAGAGTTTCTCAGGGCTTTTTTATTTAAGCATTAATCATTTTGAGAAAGAGTTGAATACTTCAAAGAAATCATGCCGCATGGTTAATTTTCAATTTTCAATTTTCAATTCTCAATTAAATATAGTTTCATCATGGAGCAGAAAGTTATAGCCAATCGTTTGGATTGGATGGATTGGGCCAAGGCCATAGCCATCACGATCGTTGTGTTCGGACACCTCCGCAGTCCGCTGATGACGTGGGTATTCAGTTTCCACATGCCGTTTTTCATCATGCTCTCGGGCTTCCTGCAGAAGAAACGCCCACTGCGTGAAGAGGTGGTGAAGAGTGCCAAATCGCTGCTCTTGCCATACCTTATCTATAACGTATTCTTGCTGGCCTATAGTCTCTGCACGGGTGAATATCAATCCAACTATCCGCTCAGCATGCTGATAGGCTTGCAGTGGAACCTTTCTATGGCTTGCCGCCCACTTTGGTTCCTCTTGGCACTCTTCTGGATGCGTGTGTCATACGCGGCATTACCACAGAATGGCAGGAAGGGCAGCTATGTGTTGGCATTGCTTTGCATCCTCTTCGTGTGGGTATATGCAGGGAAGGAACCCATGAAACCAGAGCACAATTACTTCCAGATATTTGAAGCCATCATCTGCTTCCCATTCTTCATCATCGGTACTCTGCTGCATGAATATAAGGGAGAGCAGGCATTAGACCGTTTCCCTGTGGCTTTACGCTTCCTGCTCATCGCTGTGGGATTGGTCGTGGGATTCTACATCGTCAGTCAGAATGGCTTTGTGAACATCTTCCGTCTCACGCCAGGAAAGGTGGTTCCGCTGTTCTACATCAGTGCAGCCATCATCAGCATCTGCCTCATTTGGCTGATCTACCAAACGTTGAAGGTGCGCAGCAGCTATATCCAGTTGGTATCCGAAGGCACACTGCTCATCTTTGCCGTGCATCAAGCCATCTTCTGGCCGCTTCGTGAGGTCCTTCCTGGCGGCTTCTGGGGTTCTTTAGCAGTGGCATTAGTCACCGTCTTCGTACTCTCTGGCTTTGCATGGTTGGCAAGGAAATATTGCCCTGTCTTGATAGGACATAGTCCTGCCCATTCCTCTAAGACGAAATAGTGTGAGAGGCGCTTGGATATTAATGAAATGTTCGTATCTTTGCAATGTGTTACGAAAAAAGTCGTAACGAAAATTTGCGTAGTATGGAAAATCCTTTCAAATTCGGAACTATTGTTGAAGAAGACTACTTCACAGACAGGGTAGAGGAGGTGGCTTATATTTGTCAGTTCGTCAACAGTGTCAATCATCTGATTCTTATCAGTCCTCGAAGATTCGGGAAAAGTAGCTCCGTGTGGTGATAAGTTCCTAAACCTAAAATGTGTCATCTAAGACAGCCTGTAATAGACATAATCATCGTATTTTTGAAAGAAATATCTTTGATTTGTTGCATAAAACACCATTTAAGGAACGCTATTAAGCCTTTAGGAACTTATCACCACATGGATAAAAGTAGTGTGGTGGCAAAGGCTGTGAAGCAGACGGGGCGTAAGTCTATTAATGTTAATCTGCAGCAAGTGACGTCTGTGGCCGACTTATCTGCCAAGATTTTGAGAGAACTGTTCAAGGTACATCCTTTGGAAAGAGTGCGCCATCTGATTACCCATTTTCGTATAATTCCGACCTTGTCCACTAACCCCCTTACAGGGATGATGGATGTTTCTTTTCAACCCAGTGCAGATGGAGTGGTACTGTTGGAGGATGTGCTGACGCTGATAGATCGTGCTCATACTCCAGAGGATAGGATCATCGTAGTACTGGATGAGTTTCAGGAAATATTAGACATAGCTCCTAGACTTGATAAGCAGTTGAGAGCTATTATGCAACAACAGAAGTCCGTAAACTACATCTTGCTTGGAAGTCAAGAAAGCATGATGACAGATATATTTGAAAACAAGAAATCGCCTTTTTATCACTTTGGTGAGTTGATGAGGTTGAAAAAGTTGCCTTATGAAGATTTCCATCGTTTCCTGGCCAACAGGCTGCAGCCTTGTTTTGCTGCCAAAAGCGAGGAATTGGCTGGGCGTATATTGGATTACACAAAGTGTCATCCGTATTATTCCCAGCAATTGGCAGCTAATGTTTGGCAAATAGGGATGCTACAACCAGAAACGACTGATCCGTTGGTTTCTGCAATAGACCAGATAGTCACCACACATGCGTTGGATTATGAGCGCATATGGATGAACTTCACACGTACCAACAAATGGATTATGCAAAGGTTGGCTACAGGAACAGCACTTCAAACGGGTGAATACCCCACAAGTACTATCTATAGTGCATTGAAGCGCTTGCAGAAAGAGGGGTATGTTATTTATACAGACCGTTATGAGTTGGAGGATCCTTTCTATCGTCAGTGGATAGTAAAAGGACTTGCGTAGTAAAGAGGTGCAGCCATCGGGGCAGTTAGCTAAATGGTAGTGAATCGTGCCATGTGAATCATGCGCCGTGGAGTCGTGCAGAACTTGCTCCGTGAGTTGGCAGAAGCCCTGTCGAACACCTCGCGCAGCACCTGTACGCGCTTTCCCAGCACCTCGCGCTCTGCCATCATCTCAGTGAGCGTCTTCCCGTCCTTCACCGTGTGCATGTTGGTGGCATTGATGCGATACATCACCTCCTGCAGTTGTTTCAGGCACCCATCACTATGCGTACCAAAGTTCAGACAGCAGTGCTGTCTGAACTTTGCATAGTTATCCCAAGGTTTTTATCTCGCCTCCTCATCCCTTTTGCAAGCCCAGATTTATCGTTTTCTGTCCAAATCTACCTTTTTTACCCCACATTTGGACAGAAATCGATGGGTTTGTCTAGAAGAATGATTATATTTGTCGCATTAAAAAAGGGTAATTTGTGGAACTACTTGCCACCGAAGTATCGACATTAAAGAACTCCGTGTGGTGATAAGTTCCTAAACCTAAAATGTGTCATCTAAGACAGCCTGTAATAGACATAATCATCGTATTTTTGAAAGAAATATCTTTGATTTGTTGCATAAAACACCATTTAAGGAACGCTATTAAGCCTTTAGGAACTTATCACCACATGGATTTAAAGAAATATGATATACCCAAATAACTTTGAAGAGAAAATAGGATTCCAGCAGGTGAGGAGCTTGCTGAAGAGCAAGTGCCTCAGCACGTTGGGTGCTGAGCGCGTGGACATGATGGCTTTCAGCGAAGCCTACGACGAGATCAAGGAAAAGCTGGAGCAGACGGCGGAGTTTGTCAAGATCTTGCAGGCGGATGAGAACTTCCCCTCCACCTACTACTTCGACGTGAGGGAGTCGCTGAAGCGCATCCGCGTGGAAGGCACTTATCTCGATGAGCCAGAGCTGTTCGACTTGCAGCGCTCACTCTCCACCATCCAAGACATCCTGCACTTCCTGCGCACCAAGCAGGCAGAGGAGGATGTGCTGCGCTATCCGCGCCTGTCGGCTTTGGCAGGAGATATAGAGCTGTTCCCTGCCGTGGTGCGTCGCATCAGCAGCATCCTCGATCCTTTTGGGAAAATCAAGGACAATGCTTCTGTGCAGCTGGCCAGCATACGCCATGAATTGACTACCACCGTGGGCAGCATCTCGCGTACGCTGAACTACATCTTGCGCAGTGCGCAGAGCGAAGGGGTGGTGGACAAGGATGTAGCACCCACCATGCGTGATGGGCGACTGGTGATCCCCGTGGCACCTGCTTTGAAGCGTCGCATCAAGGGTATTGTGCACGATGAGAGTGCCAGCGGACGAACGGTGTTCATCGAACCTGCTGAGGTGGTGGATGCCAACAATCGCATACGTGAGCTGGAGAGCGAGGAACGCAGGGAGATACTGCGCATACTGACCCTGTTCAGTGAGCAACTGCGACCAAATATCCCAGCCGTGCTGCAAAGCTATGAGTTCTTGGCGGATATCGACTTTATCAGAGCCAAAGCGCTGTGGGCCGTACAGACGGGCAGCACTATGCCATACCTTGTGGATAAGCGTCTGGTAGACTGGGTGATGGCTGTGCATCCGCTGCTGCAGATCTCCCTGCAGAAGCATGATAAGAAGGTGGTGCCGCTGGACATCTCGCTGAACAGGAAGCAGCGCATCCTGCTCATCTCTGGTCCAAATGCAGGCGGCAAGTCGGTCTGCCTCAAGACGGTGGGCCTGCTGCAATACATGCTGCAATGCGGTATGCTGGTGCCAATGCGCGAGAACAGCACAGTGGGCATCTTCAGCCACATCTTTATAGATATAGGTGACGAGCAGAGCATCGAGGACGATTTGAGTACTTATAGCAGTCATCTGCTGAATATGAAGTTCATGATGAAACATTGCGATGGCAGCAGTCTGATACTGATAGACGAGTTCGGCAGCGGTACGGAACCAAACATCGGAGGTGCCATCGCAGAAGCCGTACTGAAGCGCCTCAATGAGAAAGGCACCTATGGCGTAATCACCACCCACTATCAGAATCTGAAGCACTTTGCAGAAGATCATGATGGTGTGGTGAACGGCGCGATGCTCTACGACCGTCACTTGATGCAGGCATTGTATCAACTTCAGATAGGCAATCCGGGCAGCTCTTTCGCCGTGGAGATAGCCCGCAAGATAGGCTTGCCAGAAGAGGTGATCAAGGATGCCAGCGACATCGTGGGCACTGACTACATCAATGCTGACAAGTATCTGCAAGACATCGTGCGTGATAAGCGCTATTGGGAAACCAAGCGTCAGACCATCCACCAGCGTGAGAAGCAGATGGAAGAGACCATTGCCCGCTACGAGGAAGAACTGCGCGACTTGCAGAAGGAGCGTAAGGAAATCATGCAGAAGGCCCGTGAGGAAGCCAAGCAGTTGATGGCGGATTCTAATGCCAAGATAGAGAATACCATCCGTGAGATACGTGAGCAGCAAGCAGAGAAGGAGCAGACGCGTCGTGTAAGGCAGGAACTGGAAGACTTCAAGCGAGAACTGGAAGAGCAGGCTCGTGTAGATGCGGAGGAGAAGATCAACAAGAAGATAGAGCAACTGCGTTTGCGCCAGCAGCGTAAGCAAGAGAAAAAGGAGAAGCGTGAAAAACAAGCCGCTGTGGCTACGGAAGAGAAGGCGCGCCAAGTGGCAGAGCGCATCTATGGCATAGAGGAGGGCGACTATGTGCGCCTGAAAGGTCAGCAGGCAGTTGGCCAGGTGATGGAGATAAAAGGCCAGCAAGCCGTAGTGGGCTATGGAAGTGTCAAGACCACCGTGAAGCTGAGCCGTCTGGAACCAGCTCATGCAGTGGCTCGTCAGGACGAGCTAAGTACCAAGAGTACCTATCTGAGTGAAGGAACGCTGGATACGATGCATGATCGTCGCCTGAACTTCCGCCAGGACCTCGACGTGCGTGGCATGCGTGGCGATGAGGCTTTGCAGGCAGTCACCTATTTCATCGATGATGCCATACTGATAGGTGTGCCTCGTGTGCGCATCCTGCATGGCACAGGAAACGGCATCCTGCGCACCCTTATCCGTCAGTATCTGGCCACAGTGCCAGGCGTCAGCAGTTTCCGCGACGAGCATGTGCAGTTTGGCGGAGCAGGGCTCACGGTAGTGGAACTTGGGTGAATTATGAATTATAAATTATGAATTATTTTGAGTTGTCCCTTGAAAAGGTGGTGATATGCGGTTTTATAATTCATAATTTATAATTCATAATTCATAATTATTTCGTATTTTTGCACCCGAAAAAGTAACAAAAGATGAAAGTTGCCATCATAGACTATAATGCTGGGAATATCCGCTCGGTGGAGAATGCTCTCCGAAGGCTGGGCGTGGAGCCTGTGCTGACAGCCGATCATGACACCATACGCCATGCAGATAAGGTGGTGTTTCCAGGGCAGGGTGAAGCCAGCAGCACCATGAGCTTCCTCAGAGCGCAAGGACTGGATGAGGTCATCAAGAACCTGAAGCAACCCACATTGGGCATCTGCATAGGCATGCAGTTGCTCTGCAAGCATTCGGAAGAAGGAGATACTGACTGTCTGGGCATCTTCGATGCAGAAGTGAAGCGTTTTCAGCCGCAGCGTCATGAAGACAAGATACCGCAGATGGGATGGAATACCATCGGGCAACTGAAGGGTGTGCTGTATGAACGCTTCCAGAAAGAAGAATATGTGTACTTCGTGCATAGCTACTATGTGCCCCTCTGCCCTTGGACAGCAGCAGTGACAGACTATATTCAGCCTTATTCGGCTTCAGTGTGCAAGGACAACTTCTACGCCACGCAGTTCCATCCAGAGAAAAGTGGGTCGGTAGGGGAGCGCATCTTGCAAAACTTTCTAAAACTGTAAGCCATGAAGATAGAACTCATACCTGCCATAGACATCATAGAGGGGAAGTGCGTACGCCTTTCCCAAGGCGACTATGACAGGCGGAAAGAATATAACGAGCGTCCGCTGGAGGTCGCAAAGCGCTTACAGGATGCGGGCATTCGCCGTCTGCATGTGGTGGACCTTGACGGAGCAGCCAGCAGTCATATAGTGAACTATCGTTCGCTGGAGGAGATTGCTGGGCATACCGATTTGGTGATAGACTTTGGCGGAGGCTTGAAATCTGATGATGACCTGCGCATCGCCTTCGAGTGCGGAGCGGCTATGGTGACAGGTGGCAGCATAGCTGTGAAAGATGCGGAGACCTTCTGCCGTTGGCTGCAGGTCTATGGCAGTGAGCGCATCATCTTGGGGGCAGATGCCAAAGATAAAAAGGTGGCAGTGAGTGGGTGGAAGGAAAACAGCGACTTGGAGTTGCTGCCGTTTATCAGCAGTTATGTGGAGCGAGGTATTGATAAAGTGATTTGTACGGATATCAGCAAGGATGGTATGCTTCAAGGTCCCGCAGTGGGACTATACCAAGAGATACAGGAGCAGCATCCATCGCTCCATCTCATAGCCAGTGGCGGAGTAGGTAGTATGGACGACATTAAGCGTCTGGAAGAAGCCGGTGTGCCAGCCGTAATCTTCGGAAAGGCGTTGTATGAAGGAAGGATTACAATGGATGAACTAATAATTCATAATTCATAATTTAAATATTTAAGAAATTGTTGGCTAAGCGTATCATATCATGCCTTGACATCAAGGACGGACAGACGGTGAAGGGAACCAACTTCCTGAACCTCAGACAAGCGGGTGACCCCGTGGAACTGGCGCGTGCCTACAGCGATCAAGGGGTGGATGAGTTGGTCTTTCTCGACATCACTGCCAGTTTCGAAGGCCGAAAGACCTTCACGGAGTTGGTGAAGCGCATCGCAGAGAACATCAATATCCCCTTTACTGTGGGAGGAGGCATCCATGAACTGAGCGATGTGGATAGATTGTTGAGCGCTGGTGCCGATAAGATCTCTGTGAACTCTGCAGCTATCCGTCATCCAGAGCTGATAGATGAGATAGCCAGCCACTTTGGGAGTCAGGTGTGTGTATTGGCTGTAGATGCCAAGCAGACACCACAAGGCTGGAAGTGCTACCTGAACGGTGGACGTGTGGAGACAGAACGCGAACTCTTTAGTTGGGTGCGTGAAGGTCAGGAGCGAGGCGCTGGTGAGGTGCTGTTCACCAGCATGGATCATGACGGCGTGCGCCAAGGCTATGCGAATGAGGCACTTGCCCAGATGGCAGACGCCTTGTCTATCCCAGTGATAGCCAGTGGCGGAGCAGGTAAGATGGAGCATTTCAGGGATGCCTTCAAAGTAGGAAAAGCAGATGCTGCATTGGCAGCAGGTGTTTTTCACTTCGGAGATATCAAAATTCCCGAATTAAAGTCTTATCTTTGTAGCGAGAATATTGTTATTAGAAATTGAGAACTTATGCTTGATTTTGACAAAATGAACGGACTGGTTCCTGTCATCGTGCAGGATGCCGATACAAAGACGGTCTTGATGCTGGGCTTCATGAACAAGGAGGCCTATGAGAAAACGTTGGAGACAGGAAAGGTGACTTTCTATAGCCGTACGCGCCAGACGCTCTGGACGAAGGGCGAGGAGAGTGGGCACTTCCTGCATCTGGTTTCTATGGCAGAAGACTGCGACCACGATACACTCTTAGTGAAAGCACATCCCGAAGGCCCAACATGCCATCTGGGAACAGATACATGCTGGGGCGAGAAGAATGAAGAACCTGTGATGTTCCTCAAGGAACTGCAGGATTTCATCTCACAGCGTCATGAGGAGATGCCTGAAGGGTCATATACCACGAGCCTGTTCCAAAGCGGTGTCAATAAAATGGCACAGAAGGTGGGCGAAGAGGCAGTGGAAACAGTGATAGAGGCTTGCAATGGTACGGACGACCGTCTGATCTATGAGGGGGCAGACTTGCTCTATCACCTCATTGTCTTGCTGACCAGCAAGGGATACCGTATAGAAGACTTGGCACGTGAGTTGCAAGAACGTCATAAACCCAACTGGAAAAAACACTAAGCTGATATTAGGGTTTAGAGCCTAATGTTTAACGTTTAACGTTTAATGTTTAACGTATAAAGTTTAACGTTTAATGTCAACAGTCCTAAAATATGAGAATGTGCGTATCTCTCAGCAAGAAGTGGATGTGCTGGAAGAGGTGAACTTGGAACTGGCAGGTGGCGAGTTTGTCTATCTGGTGGGAAAAGTTGGCTCTGGAAAGTCTACTTTCTTGAAGACTATCTATGGAGAGGTACCAGTTGTCGATGGTAGGGCTCAAGTCTTGGGCTTCGACCTCAGACGCTTAAAGCAGAGGGACGTTCCAAAGCTGAGGCGTAAGCTGGGCATTGTCTTTCAGGATTTCAGACTGCTGACGGATCGCTCTGCGCATGATAACCTTGAGTTCGTGCTTCGTGCCACGGGATGGAGAGGAAAGCGTGAGATGGAACATCGCATAGATGAGGTACTGACGTTAGTCGGTATGCAGCATAAGGGATATAAGCTGCCTAATGAACTATCAGGTGGTGAGCAGCAGCGTGTGGTGATAGCCCGTGCCGTACTGAATCACCCGCAGATTATCTTGGCAGATGAGCCAACGGGTAATCTGGATGCAGAGACTGGTATGCAGATTGCTGCCTTGCTGCATCGCATCTGTGAAGAACAGGGTACATTGGTCATCATGTCTACGCACAACAAGCAGTTGCTTCAGGCCTATCCTGGCAAGGTGCTGAAGATAGAGAACCATAAGATGGGCTTTTTAGTTTAGAGTTTAGGGTTTAGGGTTTAGGGTTTAGAGTTTAGTAAGAGAAAATAATTTATAATTTATAATTCATAATTCATAATTCAAATACGATGAAGGTATTAAAGTTTGGAGGTACTTCAGTAGGTTCTGCCCAACGTATGAAAGACGTGGCAAAGTTGATTACTGATGGTGAGCAGAAAATCGTGGTGCTCTCGGCTATGTCGGGTACTACCAATACACTGGTAGAGATTTCTGACTATCTGTACAAGAAGAATCCCGAGGGAGCCAATGAAGTGATTAACAGATTGGAGCGTAAATATCGCCAGCACATCGATGAGCTTTATAGCTCTGCAGAGTTCAAGGCGAAGGGACGTGAGCTTATCAAGAGCCACTTCGACTACATCCGTTCTTTCACGAAAGACCTTTTCACTCTGTTTGAAGAGAAGGTTATCCTCTCACAGGGTGAGCTGATCTCTACGGGTATGATGAACTACTACCTGCAGGAACAGGGCGTGAAGTCGGTACTGCTCCCAGCGCTTGAGTTTATGCGTACGGATAAGAATGCAGAGCCAGATCCTGTTTATATTAAGGAGAAACTGCAGTCGCAACTGGAGCTTCATCTAGGAGCCGACCTCTACATCACGCAGGGCTTCATTTGCCGTAATGCTTATGGCGAGGTAGATAACCTGCAGCGTGGTGGCAGTGACTACACCGCTTCGCTGATAGGTGCTGCTGTTGGGGCCAGCGAGATTCAGATTTGGACAGATATAGACGGTATGCACAATAATGATCCTCGTGAGGTGGACAAGACAGAGGCTGTGCGCAGCCTTCATTTCGAGGAAGCTGCTGAGTTGGCTTACTTTGGTGCCAAGATCCTGCATCCTACCTGTGTGCAGCCTGCGAAGTATGCCAATATCCCTGTGCGCTTGCTGAACACCATGGATCCAACGGCTCCTGGTACGTTGATCTCCAATGATACAGAGAAAGATAAGATAAAGGCTGTGGCTGCTAAAGACAACATCACTGCCATCAAGATAAAGAGCGGACGTATGCTCTTGGCATACGGTTTCCTGCGTAAGGTGTTCGAAATCTTCGAGAGTTATCAGACCAGTATCGACATGATCTGTACCTCAGAGGTGGGTGTGTCTGTAACGGTGGATAATACCAAGCATCTGAATGAGATCCTGGACGACCTGAAGAAGTATGGCACAGTGACTGTAGATAAGGATATGTGCATCATCTGCATCGTGGGTGACCTCGACTGGGAGAACATAGGCTTCGAGCAGTTGGCACTTGATGCTCTTCAGGGTATTCCTGTGCGTATGATTTCTTATGGCGGAAGCAACTATAACATCTCTTTCCTGATAAAGAAAGAGGACAAGAAGAGAGCGTTGCAGCAACTCAGTAACAAGTTGTTCAACGGCAAATAAACAACAAACAAAGAAGTTAGATTAAAGAATGACAACCACATTTCCATTGGAGCAGTTCCAACTGTTGAGGACTCCATTTTATTACTACGACACCCAAGTGCTGAGGGCTACGTTGCAGACCATCTGCGAAGAGAAAGAGGCACTTGGAAATTGTGAGGTACATTATGCCATTAAGGCCAATGCTAACCCTAAACTGTTGCCTATCATCAGCAGCTATGGCTTAGGAGCCGATTGCGTGAGTGGGGGAGAGATAGAAGCTGCGTTGAATGCTGGCTTCCCTGCCAATAAAATTGTGTTTGCTGGCGTAGGAAAGGCTGATTGGGAGATCTGCTTAGGATTGGACAAAGGCATCTTCTGCTTCAACGTGGAGTCTGTACCAGAATTGGAGGTCATCAACGAATTGGCTGGAACAATGGGGAAAGTGGCCAATGTGGCGTTCAGAATCAATCCTGATGTAGAAGCGCATACTCATGCCCATATTACAACAGGATTGGCAGAGAATAAGTTTGGCATCAGCATGGCTGATATGGAGGCTGTCATCGCAAGAGCCTCAGATTTGGAGAATGTCCGCTTTGTGGGACTTCATTTCCATATTGGGTCGCAGATACTTGATCTGGAAGATGACTTCCTCCCGCTCTGCGAGCGTATCAATGCCTTGCAGGACCAATTAGAACAGCGAAGGATAGTGGTGGAGAATATCAATGTTGGCGGTGGACTTGGCGTGGACTATGAACAGCCAGAGAGTCATTTGGTGCCTGAATTTAAGCGTTATATGCATCTGGTAGCTTCACATCTGAAACTGCGTTCGGGACAGACGTTGCACTTCGAACCAGGCAGGTCGGTAGTGGCTCAATGTGGGGCGCTTATCAGTAGGGTGCTTTATGTGAAGCAAGGCACTGATAAACAATTTGCTATTCTCGATGCTGGAATGACAGAACTTATACGTCCGGCCCTCTATCAAGCACATCACAAGATTGAGAACTTGACGAGTAAAGGGGATTTGGAAAAATATGACGTTGTTGGTCCTATCTGTGAGTCGAGCGATGTATTTGACAAAGGTGTCTGTCTGCCAAAGGTAAGTAGAGGAGACCTGATAGCTATACGCTCTGCTGGTGCATACGGAGAGTCGATGGCTTCTGGATACAACTGTCGCGCGCTCCCAGAAGGATATATATTGGAGGAATTGATTTGAAGAAACATGGGCTTTGGATGGCACTGCTCTTTGCAGCCTTTGTGGTGGCAGGGTGTGGTGACCGTGTAAAGAAATTGGGGGAAAGAATAGAGAATCTGGCCGATCAATGGGAGCCTTTAGAAGAGGTAGAGGAGCCAGAGGAAATCGAAAAGGAAGAACCTGAACCTGTGATTCAGGATGGAGCCTTCGATGATTTCTTCTATGCCTATGTGGCTGATAGTGAGTTTCGCAAACAGCGTACTAAGTTTCCTTTACCTTATTATCAATATGATGAACCACTGAAACTAGAAGAGGAGCAGTGGGCAAGTAAAGACTTGTTTGCTTCTGGAGAAAACTATTCAGTCATCTTCGATAAAGAAGAGGAGCTTGAAATGGAAGTAGACACGTTGACCTCCATCCAGTTTGAATGGATCACACTTGAGAATCTGGAGGTAGAGAAGCTTTACTTTGAACGTATCGATGGAGTTTGGACGCTGGAAGCTGTGAATGTGCGTGCTTTGGAAGAAGGCGACAATGCAGACTTTGTGCAGTTCTACCAGAAGTTTGTTGCAGATTCCCTCTTTCAGCAGCAGCATGTGAAAGATCCGATTACCTACATCACTGTAGATCCCGATAATGATTTCTCCATCTTAGAGTCGTTCATCGATGCTGAACAATGGCCAGCTTTCCGCCCAGATATTCCTACCGTAAGGTTGTCTAACATCTATTACGGACAGCGTAATGAGAATGCCTCTGTGGAGAAGATACTGAAGCTTGTGAATATGGAAGGCGGGTATTCCAGCTTGCTCTATTTCAGGAAGTTCAGAGGAAGTTGGCAATTGTATAGATACGAAGATACCAGTGTATAGAAACTATGGAAAATTATAATCTGAAATCACATAACACCTTCGGATTGGAGGCTGTGGCCGATCATTTCCTGGAATATGGAAGTGAGGAGGAATTGCTGCAATTTATCCAAAAGGGAAGTCTGAAGGGCAGACTACTCCACATTGGTGCAGGTAGTAATTTGCTTTTCATGAATCCTACTTATCACGGAACGGTGCTGCACTCGCGTATTCGTGGCATAGAAGTAGAGCGTGAAGATGAAGAGCACGTCTGGGTGCGTGTGGGCGCTGGTGAGGTTTGGGACGATTTTGTGGCCTACTGTGTGGAGAAGCAATGGTATGGGGCAGAAAACCTATCGTTGGTTCCTGGGGAGGTTGGAGCAGCTGCTGTTCAGAATATCGGAGCCTATGGGGTAGAGGTGAAGGATCTCATCACTCAGGTAGAGACTGTCGCATTGGATGGAACCTCCCGAATCTTTGAGGTGAGCGAATGTGGCTATGCCTATAGAGACAGCATCTTCAAGCAAGCAGACATGAAATGCTACTTTGTGACAAGGGTGCATTTCTGTCTGAGTAAGACGCCATGTTTCCATACAGAATATGGCGCCATAAAGCAAGAACTTGAAAAACGAGGAGAACTGAACCTCAGAACATTACGCGATGTTATTATAGCGATAAGGCAGAGTAAGCTCCCAGATCCAACGATACTTGGAAATGCTGGTAGTTTCTTCAAGAATCCTGTGGTGAGTCGTACCAAGTTTGAGGAACTTCAGAGACAATATGAGCACATGCCTCATTATGAGATTGACGCTGATCATGTGAAGATTCCAGCAGGATGGCTCATCGAGCAGAGCGGTTGGAAGGGACGCGCCTTAGGGCCTGCTGCTGTTCATGATAAGCAGGCTCTGGTGCTGGTGAATCGTGGCGGAGCAACTGGGGCAGACATTGTGGCGCTGAGTGATGCTGTGTGTCAAGAAGTGGCGCAGAAGTTCGGTATAGAAATCAGTCCTGAAGTTAACTTTATCGATTAACCTATGAAACTGACGATCTTAGGGAGTGGGACGTCCATCGGAGTGCCTGTAAAAGGCTGTACGTGTGCGGTTTGTAGTTCGGACGACCCACATGATAAGCGTCTTCGTACTTCGGCGTTGGTGAAGGCTGACGATGGGATGAACATCTTAGTGGATTGTGGTCCTGATTTTAGGGAACAATGTTTGCGCCTTCCTACTTTTGAGCAGATTCATGGGGTGCTGCTTACGCATGAGCATTACGACCATGTGGGTGGTCTGGATGATCTTCGTCCTTATAGTGTTTTTGGAGATATTCCTCTGTATTGTCAGTCAGACGTGGCAAGGGCGCTAAGAGTGCGTATGCCCTATGCGTTGGTGGATCATGTGTATCCGGGCAGACCTCGTATTTATTTGCAAGAAGTAGAAGCGGGAAAGCCATTCTTGATAGGAAAGACGGAAATAAGGCCTATCAGAGTGATGCATGGGCAATTGCCTATCCTTGGTTTTGTTATTGGGGGAAAGTTGGGATACGTCACTGATATGCTGACGATGCCTGACGCTTCTTTTGAAGCACTTCGTGGGGTAGACGCACTGATTGTCAACGCTCTTCGCCCCAAGGAGCATCCTACCCATCAGAATGTGGCGCAAGCCATAGAGACGGCCCGCAGGGTAGGGGCTAGGCGCACTTACTTTGTGCACATGAGTCATAGCATCGGACTTCATGATGAGGCTTGTGCCCAGTTGCCTGAAGGGATGAGTTTCGCCTACGATCAGATGGAGATTGAAATATAGCTTTTTGCGCCTACGCACAGAAAAATTTGCTGCTGTGCACAGAAAAAAGTGCGCTTGTGCACATCCGCAAATTCTCGCTAATAGAAGAGATAAAAAAGAGAGGGGAAACCCCTCTCTCAGAATGGCAGGTCGTCTTTATCGTCGCCCTGTATGAATTGTGCACTCGCTGCTTGGTCAGCTGGTGGGAATGGTACGCCAGCCTCTGGTGCTGGCTGAGGGCCAGCAGGCTGTGCGCTTACGCGATCTACCTTCCAAGCGCGAATAGAATTGAACCAACGGTCTTGCCACTGACGTGCATCAATGTCGAATGACACAGTGAGTTCCTCACCCATCTGGATGTTGAACTGACTGATACGTTCGGATCCGAAAACCTCGAAGCACATCTTCTTAGGATATTGGCTGTGGTCTTCTATAACGTATTCTTGTACTTTCCACTCATTGCCTGTCGTTTTGCTCACTCCGCCACGTTCCTGGCCTATGTGAATAATCTTTCCTGTAAATTCCATAATTTCATTTTTAATTGTAAAACCGATGCGAAGATACATCTTTTTATGATATCTCAATCTATTTTCGCATTTTTTATTTTTATAAAGCTTGGTATTAGCAAATAGTTTTTGTAATTTTGTTGTTTGTAAAGTGAAAAATATAATTTAAAAAGAAATATCTATGAAATTTGTAGTTTCAAGCACCGATTTATCTGCTCATTTGCAGGCTATCAGCCGAGTGATTAACAGTAAGAATGCAATTCCTATCTTCGATTGCTTCTTGTTCTGCGTGAAAGAAGGCCGTCTCTTCGTGACCGCTTCAGATAGTGAGACCACGATGACTACTTCTATGGAAGTTGCCCAGACCGATACAGACGGTGAGTTCGCCATTATGGCACGCACCTTGCTGGAGGCTTTGCGCGTTGGCGCAGACCAGCCGCTGACCTTCGATGTCAATATGGAGAATATGGCTATCACCGTTAGCTATCAGAACGGTAGCTACAGCTTGATGGGACAGTCTGCTGAGGTGTACCCAAGTGCTGCTCAGCTGAGCGAGAATGCGGTGACTGTGACGATGGATAGCAACTTGCTGCTGGAAGGCATCGGGCGTACCCTCTTCGCCACTGCAAGTGATGAGCTTCGTCCAGTGATGAACGGTGTGTTCTTCGACATCACTCCAGAAGATCTCACTCTGGTAGCGTCAGATGGACATAAGTTGGTGCGCTATCGCAGCACACAGGCTAAGGGCGACCAGAAGTCTTCTTTCATCTTGCCTAAGAAGCCTGCAGGCTTGCTGAAGAACCTGGCTCCAAAGGAGACTACAGAGGTGAAACTGCAGTTTGATAATCGTAATGCAGTGATTGAGATGGGTGAGTATAAGATGATTTGCCGTCTGATCGAAGGCCGTTATCCTAACTACAACTCCGTGATTCCGCAGAGCAATCCATATAAGGTGACTCTCGATCGTCTTTCATTGCTTGGCGCGCTGCGTCGTGTGTCTATCTTCTCTTCTCAGGCTAGTAACTTGGTGAAGTTGAACCTGAAGGGTGGCGAGCTGCTTATCTCTGCTCAGGACATCGACTTCTCAACTTCTGCTAAGGAGTCTATGCCTTGCCAGTATGAGGGTGAGGAGATGAGCATCGGCTTCAAGTCTGTGTTCTTGATCGACATCCTTAATAATATCAGTGCTGATGAGATTACTATTGAGTTGGCCGATCCTTCAAGGGCAGGTGTGATCGTTCCAGTATTACAGCCAGAAGGTGAAGATCTGCTCATGCTGCTGATGCCAATGATGCTTAACGACTGATAAAGAGCATGGAACTGAAACTGAAAAAGCCGTTGGTCTTCTTTGACTTGGAGACCACGGGTACTGATATTATCCATGATAGAATCGTGGAGATTTGCATCCTCAAGGTGATGCCAAACGGTAATGAAGATGCCAGAACGTTGCGTATCAATCCTGAGATGCACATTCCAGAGGGTGCCTCTGCGGTACATCACATTACTGATGAGCTGGTGAAAGACTGTCCTACTTTCAAGGAAGTTGCCAAGGACATCGCACACATCATCGAGGGAAGTGATCTGGCAGGATTTAACTCCAATCGCTTCGATATCCCTTTGCTGGCGGAGGAATTCCTCCGCGCAGGAGTGGATATCGATTTGCGTCGTTGTAAGTTCGTCGATGTTCAGGTGATCTTCCATAAGAAGGAACAGCGTACCCTTTCTGCAGCCTATAAGTTCTACTGTGATAAGGACTTGGGCGATGTGGCTCATTCTGCCTTGGGCGACACTCGTGCCACCTATGAAGTACTGAAGGCCCAGTTGGATAGGTATGCTGATGATCCAGATCTCCAGAATGATATTGATGCTCTTTCTAAGTATAGCTACTTCAGTAAGAACGTAGACTTTGCTGGACGCATTATCCTGAATGATAAGGGAGAAGAGGTGTTCAACTTCGGAAAGTATAAAGGGCTTCCTGTAAGGGAGGTGCTGAACCGCGATCCTGGCTACTATAGCTGGATAGAGAGCAGTGACTTCACGCTGGACACCAAGGCGGTACTCACGAAGATCAGACTTCGTGAAATGAAGAAATAAGGTAAATGCTGCATACGCTCTATATACAAGACTACGCGCTTATCCGCCAGTTGCAGATTTGCTTCGAACAGGGATTTTCTGTCATCACGGGTGAAACGGGTGCTGGAAAGTCGGTCATGCTGGGGGCCTTAGGTCTTCTCTTGGGGCAGCGTGCTGATACTAAGGCTATCAGAACTGGTGCTTCGAAGTGCGTGATAGAGGCTCATTTCCTATTGGAAGGCAATCTCCTGCAACCTTTCTTCGAGGAGAATGAGTTGGACTATGAGGCAGAATGTATCTTGCGCAGAGAGGTTTATGCCTCTGGCAAGAGCCGAGCTTTCATCAACGATACTCCTGTACAGTTGGCTCAGATGAAGGAACTGGGCGAGCAGCTCATCGATATTCATTCCCAACATCAGAATTTGCTATTGGGTAAGGAAGATTTTCAGCTAAGTGTGCTTGATATCGTGGCTGGAAACGGAGCGTTGCTGAATGCTTACAGGCAGGATTTCAAACGTTGGAAACAACGTAAGCAAGCATTGCAAGACTTATTGGCGCAGATAGCTCAGGACAAAGCTGATGAAGACTATGTGCAGTTCCAATACAACCAGCTGGAAGAGGCTGCTCTTCAGACTGGGGAGCAAGAGGAACTGGAGCAGGATGCCGAAATGCTGAGTCATGCAGAGGAAATCAAGTCGGGATTGTATAGGGCAGGGCAAATACTCTCTTCGGAGGAGGGTGGGCTGCTCAATGAGCTGCGTGATAGCAAGGGTGCTTTGCAGAACATCCTTTCTGTGTTTCCATCTGCCAGAGAGTTGTTCGATCGTCTGGAAAGTTCTTATATAGAGTTGGAAGACATCGCCCAAGAGTTGGAGCGACAGGCTGAGTTGGCTGAGTTTGATCCGCTGCGTTTGGATGCTGTGAACGAACGCCTGAATCTGATCTATTCCTTGCAACAGAAACATCATGTGCAGACGGTGGAGGAATTGCTCCAGCTGCAGACTTCTTTTGAAGCACGACTGAATGCTCTGAATCATTCTGAAGAGGATGTGGAGCAGTTGCAGAAGGAGTGCGACACTATGTATAAGGATCTGAAGAGTCAGGCTGACCAGTTGACAAAGAACCGCAATAAAGCATCGAAACAGATTGAAAAACAAATGGTTGAAATGCTGATTCCTCAGGGAATGCCCAATGTGCGTTTTCAGGTGGAGGTCAGTCCGCGTAAAGAACTCTCAGAGACGGGTGCCGATACGGTAAACTTCCGTTTCAGTGCTAATAAGAATGGTGTGCTTCAACCTATCTCTCAGGTGGCTTCTGGTGGTGAGATTGCTCGAGTGATGCTCTCTGTGAAGGCGTTGGTTTCAGGAGCTGTGGCTTTGCCAACCATCATCTTCGATGAGATAGACACAGGTGTTTCTGGGAATATAGCCGACCGTATGGCACTCATCATGCAAGAGATGGGGGCGAAGGGTCGACAGGTCATCAGCATCACCCACTTGCCTCAGATTGCTGCTCGAGGGGCTGTTCACTATAAGGTTTATAAGCAAGATACCGAGACAGAAACCATCAGCCATATCACGCGCTTGAGTAAGGAAGAGCGGGTAGAGGAAATTGCTCACATGCTGAGTGGAGCCACACTGACCACCGAAGCCTTAAATAACGCAAGGGCGTTGTTGGCAGATAACTTGAAAGATAATTAAGCTTAAAATAGAAATGAAACAAAGACTTTTATTGATAATGATGCTTTGCCTCACTGCAGGTTGGAGTTTTGCCCAAGCACCTAAGTGGTTGGACAAGACCCGCAATGCGGTATTCAATATCATCGCCTACGATGAGGGAGGTAAAATGATTCATACGGGTAATGGCTTCTTCATAACAGAAGATGGAACGGCTTTAGCCGACTATTCTGTTTTTGAGAATGCACAGCGTGCTGTAGTCATAGACACCCAAGGCAAACAAATGAATGTGGACATGATTCTGGGTGCCAATGCGATGTATGATGTGGTGAAGTTCCGTGTTGATATCAGTGGGAAGAAGGTCACCGCATTGCCTCTGGCACCAATAGCTCCTACAGAGAACACTACGGTGTTTCTTCTGCCTTATTCTACTCAGAAAGGTGGGGAATATGCCATCGGTAGGGTGCAGCGTTCTGATAGAGTAGAAGGTTCGTATAATTATTTTACCTTAGCCCTCTCGCTGAAAGAGAAAATGGTGAGCTGCCCGTTGGTGAACAACGACGGTCAGGTGTTCGCGCTGGCCCAGAAATCCTCTGGCTCAGACTCTACAACTGTCTGCTATGGTATGGATGTGAAGTTTGCCAATAGTCTGCAGGTGGGTGCGCTCTCCTTTAATGACAATAGCCTGACGAAGATTGGCATTCGTAAGGCGCTGCCAGATACGGAGGAAGATGCGTTAGCGCTGCTCTATATGGTTTCTATGCGCTTATCGCTCCCAGAGTATCTTCAGTTGCTGAACGATTTTCTGGCGAAATTCCCAAACAGTGCCGATGGCTATCTGCGTCGTGCCAATGTGCAGCTGGCTTCCAGCCAGACCGATGAGTCTTTGAGAAAAGTTGAGGCAGACTTAGATACAGCCATGAAGTTGTCTCCAAGCAAGGCGGAAGTGTATTATAATAAGGCAAGTATTATCTATAGCTATTTAGGCATCAATCCAGAGCAACCTTATAAGAATTGGACCGTAGCCTCGGCAGTTGAGGAAATCAATAAGGCTATAAAGGAAGATCCACTCCCAGTATATCAACAG
Source organism: uncultured Prevotellaceae bacterium (assembly GCA_937891085.1). Lineage (GTDB taxonomy): Bacteria > Bacteroidota > Bacteroidia > Bacteroidales > Bacteroidaceae > Bacteroides. The sequence continues at coordinate 22,184 of CALAEY010000065.1, forward strand.
CTGAAGGGTGACATGCTTTTCTCACAGGCCGACTATGCAGGCGCGTATGATGCTTATGAACAGATAAATCGTAGCAACCAGGCTTCTGCTGCTTCTTTCTATAGTGCAGCTAAGACTAAAGAGCTGATGCAAGAGACTGATGCCGCGCTGGCGTTGATGGATAGTTGCATCGCAAAGTTTGCGCCTCCTTACACTCAGGAAGCAGCGCCTTACTTGTTGGAGCGGGCCCGAATGCGCGATGAGGCCGGGCAGTCTCGTCAGGCATTACTGGACTATGATGAATACTATAAGGCGGTGAATACGCAAGTAAACGATGTCTTCTACTATTTGCGCGGTCAGGTTGCTCTGAAGGCAAGGGTATATCAGCGGGCTCTGGACGACTATGCTGAGGCCATTGAGATGAATCCAGAGGAACTGACCTACAGAGCCGAATTGGCTGTGGTCAATATGCGAGTGGGACGGAATGAGGAAGCATTGCAGGTGTTGGCGGATGCCGAGAAGATAGATCCGTCATATTCTGAGATTTATCGTCTCCGTGGCTTAGCGCTCATCCAGTTGAAGCGCAACAGTGAGGCTTGCGACAGCTTCAACAAAGCCAAAGAACTGGGCAATTCTGAAGTTCAGGCATTGATAGACAGATATTGTAATTAGTGTAGAGTTATAAAAATAGGTGATTATGAAAGAAGTTATCAGCAGTAAGAAGGCTCCGGGAGCCATTGGCCCTTACAGTCAGGGCATAGTAGCAGGCGGATTGGTGTTCGTTTCTGGGCAGCTGCCGATCGATGCTGCCACAGGAGTGATGGCAGAAGGTATCGAGGAGCAGACCAGACAGTCGCTGACTAATATCCAGTACATCTTGGTGGAAGCAGGGCTGATGATGAAGGATGTGGTAAAGACCACCGTTTTCTTGGCAGATATGTCTCTGTTCGGTGATATGAATAAGGTCTATGCCACTTTCTTTGAGACCGACTGTCCTGCACGTTCAGCTGTTGCGGTAAAGGCTTTACCGAAGGACGCACTGGTCGAGATTGAGTGCATCGCAGCTCGCTAAGAGATCGGCTACGATAAAGTTACTGCCTCCCACGAAGATGACCTCTTCTGGGAGGCTGTTTTTTTGTGCAGCCTTGACGGCACTCACGACATCTGGATATGTGTCGCCTTGCAAACCGCATTCTGCAGCTACGCGCTGAAGCTCTTGTTCGCTTAAAGCTCGCTTCACGCTGGCCTTAGTGAAGTAGTAGGTCGCATTCTGAGGTAGGAAGGACAACATCCCGTGTACGTCTTTATCGCTTACAACGCCGATGACGATATGCAGTTCCTTACGTAGTGCTTTCAGTTGCTCACCGATGTACTGGAATCCACCTACGTTATGGCCGGTATCACAGAGCAGAGTAGGGTGCTCTTGAAGCGTCTGCCAACGTCCCATCAGTCCTGTGAGGGAGGTGACATGCCCGAAGCCATAGCGCACCATCGGCCCGTCGAAGCGGTAGCCTAAATCGCGGAGTACCGTGAGGGCAGTGACGATGGTCTGCTTATTCATCTGTTGGTAGATTCCCCTCAGTTCGGGGCTAATGCCGGGGAAGTCTTCCCGTCCGTTTTCTTCTGCAAAGAAGATGGGGGCGTTCATCTCTCTGGCTTTCTGTAAGAACACAGACTTAGTCTCTGGAGTGGTCTCTCCGATTACCACCGGTATACCAGGCTTGATGATTCCCGCCTTCTCACTGGCAATTTTAGCCAACGTGTCACCGAGGAACTGCGTATGCTCCAGACTGATGTTGGTGATAATGCTCAGGTCTGGTTGGATGATGTTTGTGCAGTCCAAACGTCCGCCCAGTCCTACCTCGATGACTGCCACATCTACCGATTGCTCTGCGAAGTACTTGAAGGCCATTGCCGTTGTCAGCTCGAAGAACGAAGGGTAAAGGGGCTCGAAGAATGCCTTCTCCTGTGCCACGAAGTTGATGACATATTTTCCCGAGATTTTCTCACCATTGATACGGATGCGCTCACGGAAGTCAAGCAGGTGTGGAGAGGTATAGAGACCAACTTTATACCCAGCTGTCTGAAGGATCGCTGCCAGCGTATGTGACACCGAACCTTTTCCGTTGGTTCCTGCCACATGGATAGTGTGGAACTTTCGGTGCGGATGTTCGAAATGCTCATCCAGCGCATAGGTGTTCTCTAAGCCCGACTTGTAGGCCGATGCACCCACCCGTTGAAACATAGGTACGCTGTCGTACAGATATTGTATGGTCTCTTGGTAGTTCATCTTATGCTTTTTTACTATAATCGCGCTGTCCGAAAATCAATGTCCCCACGCGGATCAGCGTACTTCCTTCTTCTATGGCGATAGGATAGTCGTCGCTCATGCCCATAGAAAGTTCACGGAAGGCAGAATCTTCATGAAAGTATGTTTGCTTCAGTTCCTCGAAGAAAGCGCAAAGGGAGTGGAACTCCTTTCTGACCTGCTCCGCATCATCAGTATTCGTTGCCATACCCATCAGTCCGCAGATCTGAACATGCTGCAGCTCGTTCAGTATGCCAGATGTCAACATCTCCAAACACTCTTCCCTGCTGAAACCGAATTTGGTCTCTTCCTGTGCGATGTGCATCTGCAGCAGACATGGGATGATGCGCTCTGCTTTGGCTGATTCCTTATCAACCACTTTCAGCAGCTTCAAAGAGTCTATCCCGTGAATCATGCTCACGAAAGGGGCGATATATTTCACCTTGTTGGTCTGCAGATGTCCGATAAAATGCCATTCAATGTCTGCTGGGAGACTTTCATGCTTCAAGGTGAGTTCTTGTACATGATTCTCCCCAAAAAGGCGCTGGCCAGCCTTATATGCCTCCAGAATGTCGCTTTCTGGATGAAATTTAGATACGGCAATCAGTCTGACACCTTCGGGCAGGCTTTGCTGAATGGATTTTATCTGTCTCCCGATCATGTTCAGGCCTCCTTCTTAGGTTTCTCTTGGTAGAAATAAACGTCCATGAGGGCAGTCTCCACAACCTGACTCAGTTCGTAGTCGGCCAGTGAGCCCTTCATGGCTTCATCCAATTTCTTGACAGCATCTCTGAGGTCGGCTGCCTGAACCAGTTTCCACGTAGAGACCTTCTTCTCCACTTGCTTTTTCTCATCGATGATGGTGGTCACCATCTTCACTTTGAACCATTTGTCGGCCGCTTCCTCATCACAGGGGAAGAGCTCAGAGTAGTTGGCACGCTTGATGTCTGCCACGCTCCACTCTCCGTTCATGAACGGACTCATCTCCTCGATAATGCGCGCCTCTGCCTCGGTGAAGCTCATCGCATCCACCAGATAGGGTTCTGTCACTTTCTTGATTGCTCCGTTCTCTAATGTCTTTTCGTATCGAATCTTACATTCGAACCAATATCCCATTGCCATAGTATATTTTTTATGTATCAAATAATCATTTTTGCAAAATTGCAAAAATGCAAAATTATTTCTTCACTCCTTTATAAATCAAAAACCCCACAACCAATACCACTACACCGAGAATAATGTAGCCTATCTCATGACTATACTCCGTGGCTCGCTGAAGCAGTTGCTCTTGAGTCTCTATGCCCGGAACCTTAGACAGATAGTAGCCGATGAATGCTAAGACGGTGTTCCATAGCCCAGAACCTAAAGTGGTGAAAAGCAAAAACTTTCCGACGTTCATTCGAGCTAAACCTGCAGGTATGGAGATCAGCTGGCGAATCGCCGGAATCAGTCGGCCTACGAAGGTGGAGATAGCTCCATGCTGGTCGAAATACGCTTCGGCATTGGCTACTTTCTCTTCGGTGATGAGGCACATATGTCCGATGCGGCTGTTGGCAAACCGATAGATGATCGGGCGCCCCAGCCACTTGGCAAGGTAGTAGTTCAGCAGCGCTCCGATATTCGCACCGAGGGTGGCGAAGACCACCACCAAGAAGATGTTCATGCCTCCACCCGTAGCAGCTTTCCAGGCTGCTGGAGGAACCACCACTTCAGAGGGGAAGGGGATAAACGAACTCTCTATCGCCATCAGCAGGGTGATGGTCCAATAGTTCAGGTTATCGAGGCACCATTGTATAAACGCTACAGATTCCATGTGCTTCTCTTCTTTCTTAGATGGTTAGGTCTGTGTTATCTTTCAGTATATTGGCGAAGGCCAGAGAGATTTGCTCGTCGCTGGCACTATTCAAAATAGCCTTATATTCATTGGCTTTCTGCTCCGAAAGTGGGTGTATGCATAGACGGTTGTACTTATGGAACTTCTCCTCATTGCCCAGCAGCAGGTTCAGGATAGCCAAAACCAAGTCCACTTGTTTGTCTTCGGGATGAATGAGCTTGATTTTCTCATAGCAGATTTCCATATAGTCGAACCGCTTCAGCGCCAGACAGTGGTTGGCTATACGCTCCCAAGTCACATCGTAGGGCTCGTAGTGAAGCGCTTTCTTCCACATATCTACGGCACTGAGCTCATCGCCCTGCTCGAAGTAGATTCGGCCCATCAAGATATAGGCGCCCACATTCTGCTCGTCGAGGTCCATCGCTTTCTCCAGCCAGTCGGTCGCCTCTCCGATATCACCCATGCAGGAGAGGCAGAAGGCATACTGAATCATAGCTTCCGCCCTGTAGACTGGGGTCTTCTGCTCATCGGTCACCTCTTTGGCCAATATTACGGCAGCTTCCACCCATCGTCCTTCGTTCATCAAGTCCTCCAGATCGAAGACATTCAGGAAGTCTTCGCTGAGCGCATTTAGTTCCACTGCTTTGACGTAATTCTCACGTGCAAGCTCTCGGTTGCCCAGATGCTGGAAGAGATCGCCCCTCAGTGAGTAGGCATTGCCGAATTCTTCATCGCTCACGATGGCATAGTCCACCGCTTCCATAGACTTCTCGAAGAGCTCCTTCTGATAGTAGCACAGCGCCAGACCGTACCAGTAGTGTGCAGAGTAGGGGTCCAGGTCTATCAGCTTGTTCACTATTGAGATGGCTTCGTCGTACCGATGGAGTGCTTGAAGGCAGTCGCCCAGCGCAGCCATATAAGACTCGTCCTTATCCTCCTTCTCCATCTTACCCTTCTTCAGCCAACTCAGAGCCTCTAAGGGCAGGTTGGTTTCCAGGTACATATAAGCCACACCTACGGGGTCAACTTCGTTCTCATGTTCTTTAAGCAAAGCTTTGGCTTCTTCTTGTTTCTCATTTATAATCAGAAGCTTGGCACGGAGTACGATAACTTCCTCATCGTTGTCTTCCAAGATGGTATCAGAGATTTCCATCGCCTCTTCCACCTTGTCGTCTTCCAGCAGCAGGTTGGCTTTCTCCACAAGAAGAACCGTATTGTAAGGATGCATCTGCAGCCCTTGCTCCAGCACTTCCCATGCTTCATCTGGATGATGATTGGTGAAGTACCAGTCGGCCAAGTCGGCCAGGTCGTCAGCATCGAAGTAGATGCCTTCTCCGCTGCGCAAAGCTTGTTCAAACTGCTTTGCCAGGTTGTTTATTTCCTGCTCATGCTTAGAATATGGGTTCTTCTTGCTCATGTATGTCTACTTATTTATTGATCTTTCCCCAAGTGTCCTTCAGTCCTACAGTGCGGTTGAAGACCATCTTCTCTGGGGTAGAGTCCTTGTCTACATTGAAGTAGCCGATGCGCTGGAACTGCAGATAGGTCAGCGGTTTCATGCCTGCGGTGAATTTCTCCACATAGCAATGCTGCAGCACGTTCAGTGAGTCTGGGTTGATCATCTCCTTCATGGCGGTGAGAGAGTCGCACTGTTTTGCTTCCTTGATGGCCTCAAGGGCATCGCGTGGGTTCTCTTCCTTCCACAGACGGTCGTACAGGCGTACTTCGCACTCCAAGCAGTCGTGTGTGCTTACCCAATGGATGGTACCCTTCACCTTGCGGTTGGCTCCTGGCAGACCGCTTCTGGTTTCAGGATCGTATTCGGCATAGACTTCAGTCACGTTGCCCTGATCGTCTTTCTTGCAGCCGGTGCACTTCACGATGTAGGCATTCTTCAGGCGCACCTCCTGTCCCGGAGTCATGCGGAAATATTTCTTCGGAGCATCCTCCATGAAGTCGTCTTGCTCTATCCAGAGTTCGCGGGTGAATTCCACTTGGTGGGTACCTTCTTCCGGATGTTCTGGGTTGTTGATGGCTTCCATCGTTTCTACCTGACCTTCAGGATAGTTGGTGATGACCAACTTCACTGGATGCAGCACAGCCGATACTCGGGTGGCACGGTCGTTCAGATCCTCACGCACGGCGCTCTCCAGCAGGGCGAAGTCGTTCAGCGCATCATAGGTGGTATAGCCTATCTTGTCTACGAACTTGCGGATGGATTCCGGAGAGTATCCTCTGCGGCGGAAACCGCACAGAGTCGGCATACGAGGGTCGTCCCAGCCGTTCACCAGACCTTCCTTCACCAATATCAGCAGGTTGCGTTTGCTTAGCAGCACGTAGTTCAGGTTCAGCTTGTTGAACTCATACTGGTGTGGGCGGTTGTCATCCAGGTCCTTTCCCTCTTTTACCCAGTCCACAAACAGGTCGTACAGTGGGCGGTGAGGTACGAACTCCAGCGTACACAATGAGTGAGTCACCCCTTCGAAGTAGTCGCTCTGTCCGTGGGCAAAGTCATACATCGGGTAGGCTTTCCACTTCGTGCCGGTATGAGGGTGCGGATGGTTCACCACACGGTAGATGATTGGGTCGCGGAAGTGCATATTCGGGCTGACCATATCGATTTTGGCGCGAAGCACCATAGCACCTTCTGGTATCTCACCCGTGTTCATCCTCTGGAACAGCTCCAGACTCTCTTCCACAGGACGATTGCGGTAAGGGCTCTCCGTACCCGGTTGGGTAGGGGTGCCTTTCTGCTGGGCTATCTGCTCGCTGGTCTGCTCATCGATATAGGCTTTTCCTTCTTTGATAAGGTTGATGGCGAAGTCCCAGAGCTGCTGGAAATAGTCAGATGCATTATATACGTTGGCCCACTGGAATCCCAGCCACTGTATGTCTTCCTTGATGGCATCGATGTACTCCATATCCTCCTTCGTGGGATTGGTGTCATCGAAGCGCAGATTGCATACGCCGCCATACTTGGCTGCGATACCGAAGTCCATGCAGATGGCTTTGGCATGCCCGATGTGTAGGTATCCGTTAGGCTCTGGCGGGAAGCGTGTCTGAATACGTCCGCCGTTCTTACCTTCCGCCAAGTCTTTCTCAACGATTTGCTCTATGAAGTTCAGGCTCTTCTTTTCGGCCTGTTCTTCGGTCTTGATTTCTGCCATATTGCTTATACAATTAAAATTTGGATACAAAAGTACTATTTTTCTCTTACGTGATGAAATTTTATTGCTTTCTTATGAAAAAAAATAGGAGGGTTTCTAAAAAATGCTTATCTTTGAAAAGTTTATAAAAATGGCAAAGTATTAGGCCCTGTTTTTAGCATCTTTTTTTGAAAAAGTGAAAAAATATGTTTTATGACATGCTTTTTTATTTTGCTTTCCGCCAAAAAAGGGTTTACTTTGCATCGTTATCCTGAAAACAATCTTTTTACCTTAAAAACTAATACCTATTGAAAAATGAAAAAAGGGGCTTTGTGAAAAGCCCTTTTTTTATTTCCCATTTTCGGTATGTGTGATAATATATAATAAGGTGGAAAGGATAAAATACTGAAAAAATGTGAGTCAGATGTTGCATTCTTGAAAATTATTCGTACTTTAGCAGTCGATAAGTCAAATGAAGGCCTTTAGTTCGTGAGAATGTGGCCGTTTTTCTGTTAGTAATGGTTATTTATGAGATTTTGCATTTTGTGAAATGAAAATGATTTTGCAGCTGTCATCGTGATGAAGGCAGCTGTTTTTTGTACCATTCTTTTTGTAGGTTCATCGCTTTGCATTATCTTCGCACCCAGGAAAAGATACGATTAAATAAAGGCATGAAGTCAGGTTTGTTCTATCATCTCGTCGCCCTCATTGTGGTGGGCATTTGGGGAGTTACTTTCATCAACTCGAAGATTCTGCTCCAGCACGGTCTCACGCCGCATGAGATCTTCGAGCTGCGCTTCATCCTGGCTTATGTCTGCATCTGGTTCATCTCTCCCCGCAAGTGGTTCGCCGACAGCTGGAAAGACGAACTGCTTATGGTGGCATTGGGCATCACAGGAGGCTCGTTCTACTTTCTGGCGGAGAATACGGCCGTAGGACTGACCTATGTCAACAACGTGTCGTTTATCATTACCATTAACCCGCTGATTACCACCTTCCTGTCTATCTGGCTGCTGCACAATGTGAAGCCCACACGCTCGCTCCTCTTGGGCTCGCTGGTGGCCATCCTCGGTGTAGCACTGGTGATCTACAATGGCAGATTCGTGCTTCGACTCAACCCTCTGGGCGACTTTCTCACGCTGCTGGCAGGCTTCAGTTGGGCGGTCTACAGTCTGCTCATCAAAGGCGTCTCCACCCACTATGACATCACCTTCATCACCCGTAAGGTTTTCGGCTACGGACTGCTCACCATGCTGCCCGTTTTCTTGGTTTATCCTTGGCAGACCTCACTCAGCACACTGACCGATCCCGTAGTGTGGGGCAATCTGCTCTTCCTGGGCTTCATCGCCTCGTTTGCGTGCTTCGCTATCTGGAACATCGCCTTGGGTAAGATAGGTACTATAGCCACCTCCAACTATATCTACCTGAATCCCCTCACCACGATGGTAGCCTCTGCCATCTTCCTCAATGAGCCTGTCACCCCCTTGGCCTATGCGGGCTGCTTCCTCACGCTGGCGGGCGTCTATTGGGCCAATAAGCAGATTGTATATATCAAATAAAATAGTTAAAAACGTCCTTTTGTGTACATCCTACGCATTTTTGTCGTACATTTGAGGCATGTTTGGTGGAGTAGATAGTGAACGAAAGGATATTTTTATAATTTTTTCTTAAAAATACCCTTTAGAAAACTCGGAATCCAAAAATAGTTTCTATCTTTAGAGTGCCTAAGGAGCGGGTGGGAGACCCCCGAAAATTTTAGGGCGGGAATGATGCAGTATTTTCAGATTTCTGCATTATCATTATAGAGACAAAAGAAAGAGAGAGATCGTTAATAATAATAGTAAACCTCAAAATAAAGAACGAGTATGAAAAAGATTGTTTTGTTGACGCTGATGGCGCTGGGCATTCCGCTGGTGCTGAGTGCTCAAAATGTGAATAACGACCTTTATTACGTTCCTTCAAGTAAGAAAGAGGTAAAAACTCAGGAAAAGCAAGAAGTACTGGTAAAGGATAAGAATAGTGTACCTTCATCGGTGATTGTGAAGTCTTCTGCCCCTGTGAGCAGCGAGGCTCCTGTAATCGATGAGGAAGAATACCGCACCGACAATGTCGCTTCTGTGGCTCCTATCGATGATGTAGACGCATACAACCGTCGCTCATCTACCTACGGAGATCCGGAGAAGAGCCAGAGCCGCAGTGTGGCTACTACTACCACTACCCGCCAGAAGACGCAGACCTATGACGACGGACTCGATGGCGAGTGGGTGAACGGCTTCAACGGCACGGCGAGCGACTACGAATATGCCACCCGCATCATTCGCTTCCGCAATCCTCGCTTTGCCATCAGCATCAGCAGCCCGCTCTATTGGGATGTGGTCTATGGCCTTACCGCTTGGGACTGGAATGTCTATGTAGACGGACTCTATGCCTATGCATTCCCAACCTATACCAACCGTCTGTGGTGGGATTGGCGCTGGGGTAGCATCGGCCTGGGCTGGGGCTACGGCTGGCCTTACTACGGCTACAACTGGGGCTGGGGATGGAACGGCTGGTATGGTGGCTGGTACTCTCCTTGGCATTCTCCTTGGTACTACAGCTCTTGGGGCTGGGGTGGCTGGTATAGCCCATACTACTCTTGGGGCTGGCACTCTGGCTGGGGCTGGGGTGGTGGCTACTATGCCTACGGTCATCATTACTATGGTGGCTGGGGTTACGGTCGCCCTTACAGCTATAACAACCGTCGCAACGACTTGGGCGTAGGCTCTGCCGGACGCAATTTGTTCGGTCGCAGCACTCGCACCACTTCCAGCGTGGCACGTGATGCCAACGGTCGTACAGGCGGACGTGTGGTGAGCGGCAATAGCGGTGTGAACACCCGCACCACTGGTACTTCTTCACGCATAGCTCGCAGGGCAACCACGAGCACCGGTGTAGGCTCAGGTACCACGAGCACCGGTACGGGTATCAACACCCGCAGTGCGACTACCCGTCGTTCTGTTGGCACTAGCTCAGCTACTACTACCACAGTACCACGTAGCAGCACAGGCGTGAACCGTACCTATAGCACCTCTTCCTCACGCATGAACAGCCGCACAAGTGGTTCATCTGTAGGAACCAGCACACCTACCCGCAGCACTACTACTCGTAGCTACGGCAATAGCAGCTCTCGCAGCTATAGCAGCGGTGGCAGCTTCAGCGGTGGCTCTTCTGGTGGCGGCTTCAGCGGTGGTGGCGCATCTACCCGTAGCTCTGGCGGTGGCGTAAGCTCCGGCGGTGGCGGCGGTGGTGCTCGCAGAAGATAATGGCTTTTGAGTTATGAATTATGAATTATGAATTATTTTTACTAGATTAAAAGGATTATAAAATATAATTTAACTATTGATCACCCAAATAATTCACAATTCATAATTCATAATTGTATAAATAATCCATAATTCATAATTGAAAATGACGATGAAGAACAAATTCTTACTGGCTATATCAGCCTTTGCCCTGATCAGCGCAGGAGCAATGGCGCAGACACAATATGAGACTGCACGTCTCACCGGATCTGAACTCAACGGAACGGCTCGTTTCGTGGGTATGGGCGGCGCAATGGGTGCCCTAGGAGCCGATATCTCTACGATGAACACCAACCCTGCGGGCATCGGTCTCTATCGTAGCAATGAGATTTCCACCTCCTTCGGGTTCAACAATACGCAGACCAAGAGCGGCACATACGACAGCGACCGCACCCGTTGGTCATGGGATCAGTTGGGCTTCGTCTATTCACACCAGATAGGCACGGCTACCGACCTGCGCTTCGTGAACTTCGGATTCAACTACCATAAGTCAAAGAACTTCAACCGTGCCTTTGCATCTGAGGTGGGCTTGAACGGCCTCTCACAGACGCAGCAGATGGCGAATATGGTGAACCATCTCTCTGCCGCTGAGATAGACGATGTCTATAACTACGGCGATGTAGAAGGGCTGAGCAATCCTTACGACGTATATAATTACCCTTATCTGGGTGTGATGGGTATCCGCTCTGAGCTAGTGGGCATCGATGCTAACGACCGTCCTATGGGCTGGTACGGTGAGTCCAACGGCCACATTGGCCGTGAGATCGGCGGACTGGAGTCATACGACCTGAACATCGCGTTTAATGTCAAAGATCGTTTCTACTTCGGTCTTACCATGGGCATCAACAATGTGAACTACCGCCAGAACACTTACTATACAGAGGATATCTACGACGGTCCTCATAGCGGCTACTATGAGCTGGAGAACTACTACAAGCTCGAAGGCGCTGGCGTAGACCTCAAGCTGGGTGCCATCTTCCGTCCGATAGAGGATTCTCCTTTCCGCATCGGTGCTGCCATCCATACCCCTATGTGGTACACCCTCACCGAGAAGTACACCTCTCAGGTATACGATAAGCTCACCTACGACTTTGGCGAGCCAGAACTGGAGCAGTTCGAGTGTACTGAGGCCTTAGAAGACTACGTGAACGGTGTTACCCTGCGCGACTATGAGATGACCACTCCGTGGAAGTTCCAGCTCAGTGCCGGAACCACCATCGCCAATATGATTGCCCTGGGTGCCGAGTATGAGTATCAGGACTTCAGCACAGCCCGTCTGCGCTATGAGAACGGTGAGAAGAACCACGAGCAGAACCTCAATGTGAAGGAAGACCTCCGCGGCGTGCATACCCTGCGTGTAGGTATGGAAGCCCGTTTGGCTCCAGAGTTCAGCGTGCGTGCCGGTTATAACTACACCACCGCTCCGTTCCGCAAGACAGCCTACAAGGCCCTTGACTATAACGATATGCGTACCGATGTAGACTACACCAACACCTTCGAGCGCAACACCGTGACCGTAGGCTTGGGTTACAGCGGTAATGCCTTCTTCGCCGACTTGGCTTATAAGTACGACACCTACAAGAGCGAGTTCTACGCCTTCAGTGCCGATGCTCTGCGGCCAGTGAAGACCGACAACAATCGCCATCAGGTGCTCCTCACCATGGGCGTACGTTTTTAATATCTTTTATTGATAGAATAAAAAGGTGAGGGCTGTCCATCGCGGACAGCCCTCTTTGTTAACCTTAAAAAATACTGTGTTTGTACCTTTCAACTATGTAGTGACTATTGAAAAGTCTTGCATGATGAAATATATGTTTTACTTCTTATCCTTGAAGTAGCGATTGTACAAACCTTCGAAGCCCTTGCCATGACGAGCCTCGTCCTTGCACATCTCATGTACGGTGTCATGGATGGCATCCAGATTCAGTTGTTTAGCGCGGGTGGCCAGCTCTTTCTTGCCCTTGTTGGCTCCGTGCTCAGCCAGCATACGCTTATAGACATTGGTCTTGGTGTCCCAAACCACTTCACCCAGCAGCTCAGCGAACTTAGCTGCATGCTCTGCCTCTTCCCAAGCATAGCGCTTGAAGGCCTCGGCAATTTCAGGATAGCCCTCTCGATCGGCCTGGCGGCTCATAGCCAGATACATACCTACCTCAGAACATTCACCGTTGAACTCACTGCGCAGGTGATTCACGATATCCTCATCTACACCCTTTGCGATGCCGATGACATGCTCATCTACGAACTGCAGTGGGCCGTCGCCATCCTCAACGATCTCTACGAACTTACTTGCGGGAACTTTGCACTGTGGGCAACGCTCTGGAGGGGTATCACCTTCATGGATATAACCGCAAACGGTACATCTAAACTTTTTCATTTTCTTACGATTTAATAGTTAGTTAGTCAATTTGTTTTTTGCAATTTTTACAAAGTTAGTGAAATGTTTTTATTTTCCAAACATTTGGTCATATTTTTCTTTAAATTTACCTCAATTTTGCTTAGTCAGCTTTACAGATGGATAATAAAGCACCCTTCCGCCATTTTTTGCATTTTTGCATTTTCGCAAATTGCAACATCACATTTTTTTTAGCCGCGGCTAAAAAAAGATTCAAAAATTCAAATATTCAAAAAATTGACTTGTGTTTTTAAACCATGGATTAAACAGATTTAGCAGATTATCCCCCCGATACTCAATGATACAGTTCCGACCTCATTCTTAGCGGAAAAAATGCAGTCGGCGAACCTTTCTTTGATTCGTTTCTTTCGTTTCGTGACGAAAGAAATGAATAAGTAACTTACGGCTGCCAAGCCGAAAAAAAAGGATAAGTGAGTTGAAAAGGAAAGGAAAGCTCATTCTAAACAGAGAATTTATAAAGTTTTTTATACCTTTACATTTTGAAAGCAAAATGCAAGACACCGCCCTATGATCTACATAGACGACCACATAGAAGAAATGGACTTAGAGCAAGCGTTGGCAGAAGTCTCTGCCCAGCGCCGAGAAAAAGCCCTACGCTTCCGTCATGAGGCCGGAAGGCGGCAGTCGGTAGCTGCCTACCGACTCCTACAACGGGCACTGCGGGAAGAATACGGTATCACGGAGCCGCAGGAGCTGGTCATAGGGGAACATGGGAAACCATCCCTCAAAGACCATCCCGAGATACACTTCAGCCTGAGCCATTGCCGGGTGGCGGTGGCCTGCGCCGTGAGTGACAGCCCCGTGGGCATCGACATAGAGAGCATACGTTCCTACAGGCCAGAGCTGGCCGCCTACGTGCTGAGCGAGGCCGACCTCCAGGAGGTGATGCAAGCAGAGCGCCCCGATGTGGAGTTCATCAAGCGATGGACACAGAAGGAGGCTTTCCTCAAGCTCACAGGACAGGGCATCAGCAATGAGATGAAGCATCTGGATATGAGCGGCACGGAGAGCCATACGGAGGTCGATCTGGAAGCCGGCTATGTGTGGACGGTCATGCAGTTCTCTAATGATAGATCTTCCCTTGCTCGCTGATGAGCAGCACCTCCAGATCACCGTCGGGCAGGAGGGGAGCACAGACGGCGTGGCAATGCTGAATTAGCAGTTGGGTAAAAGAAGGTATAGAGGCCTCTGGGATAAGTTTCCAGAGGTCTCTTGCCATATTCAGAGAGTCTATGGCTGTCAGAACATCCTCTGGGCAACCAGCTTCTGCGGCCAGTGAGCGGATGAAAGCGGTGTCCATCACCACATGCTTGCTGTGGGTGTCCAGATGGCCGGCAGCCAGCTTTACTGCTTTGCCTATCATAATACCTAGGGTCAGCTTGCGGAATCCCTCTTCGTGGGCCGCTTGGATAGTTTCACCGATGAAGTTTCCGTACTCCACAAACACCTGTGGGGGAAGGTCTGGGTAATGGGCTTTCACAAATCCTTCGCTCTTAGCACCGGAGTTTATCACCACACGGTCGCACCCCGTGGCGCGGGCCACCTGCATACATTTACGTATGGAGTTGATGAACCCGTCGAGTGAGAAAGGCATGATGATTCCACTCACACCGATTACGGAGATGCCTCCTTCTATTCCCAGACGCGGGTTGAAAGTGCGGTGGGCTATTTCCCTTCCTCCAGGGATGGATAGAGTGATGCAGACCTCCTCCTTAATGTTGGCACGGAGCATCTGGCGCGGTCCTTTGTTGATGGCAGGAGATCCTGGAGGATAATCGAATCCCGGCAGGGTGATAGTCCCAATGCCCTCACCGGCACGAATCTCAAAATGGTCTGAAGGCCTGACTTGCGCTCTGATTTCCATTCCCTTGGTAATATCAGGGTCGTCCCCACTGTCTTTGATAACGTAGGCATAGTCGTCTCCGTACGCCACAGGCACGGAGATAGTCTCCCCATTAGGCAGCAACACAGGCACTTCTGCAGGCATCTGGTGTCTGAACAGACGTTCTGTAGCAGCTATGGCAGCGGCTGTGGCGCAGGTTCCCGTAGTGAGTCCGCTGTGAAGGGGGAAGAAGTCGGGGAGCAACTTCTCCACCATTCGGCGCAGACCGTAAGGTCCGTTTACCCGATGGAAATAGGCAGGGGTGTCTGGTCGGCAAATGGCAAAGACACGGATACCCAGATTCTGGGCCGCTTCCACCTTCTGTTGGAATCCTCCGGTGATACCGCTCTCCTTTGTCAGTATGGCATCTGGACAAAGCTTTCGCATCAAGTCCAGTTCATCTGCCTCGCTGTCCAACGGGCTGTCGCCATCCCCCATTTGATAGAAACAGAGGTGATCATCTGTGATACCATGTCGGTGGGCTATGTCCAGCGAGCTTTGTCGCTGCAGGATGCGATAGAAGCATTCCACTCCTGTATCCGTGAGCGGCTTCAGTTTCCCGATGGTCTGTACCCCCGTGAGAGCCAACAGACGCTTTACTCCGGTGCTGAGGAGGGCACTCCGAGCAGCTTCATAGTCGGCACACCAAGTGATGTCTGGCGTATGTGGAGGGAAGATGCGTTCCATGCGGATAGCGGGCAACAGGAGGCTTTCTGCTACGTCGGCCACTGTCTGGTGAAGCTGTTCAGCAAACGGGTGTCCTGCATCGACGATCAGTAGGATATGCTGCTCCCTACAGAAATCCTTTAACTGCTGGGCATCCATTCCTCCGCTGATGCGTACTCCATGATGCAGCACCACCTCCTGCTCCTCACCGCGTGTGGAGTAGTAGAACGGCGAACCAGCTTCATCCAGCGTCTTCACCGCCATACGGCCTTCTGTTGTGCCACCGAGAATCAGAAGCATACGCTTTAGGTAATTATGAATTATAAATTATGAATTAATTTTTTTTAATCCTCAATTTCTAAACAGGTGCTTAAAGTTCTTATTATAAAGTTCCGATAGTCCATGACGGTTGTCTATAGCGTCGCCCACAACCAGCATTGTGGTCAGGGTGAGATGGTTCTCCTTCACGATTTTGGCCAGATCCTTGAGCTGACCGCGATAGATGCGCTGATCTTTCCACGTGAGGTGATAGCACGCAGCGACGGGCGTCTCGGGCGGATATTCCATAAGCAGCTCGCGCTGTACATCATCTACGATGGCGGCACTCAGGAAGATGCACATCGTGCTCTGACTGCGGGCCAGCAAGTGTAGTTTCTCTTTCTCTGGCATCGGCGTGCGTCCCTCTCCGCGGGTCAGTATGATGGTCTGCACCCGCTCTGGGATGGTGAACTGTGAACGCAGCTCTGCGGCAGCGGCAAGGAACGACGAGATTCCAGGTGTGATGTGGTAACTCATGCCCTCGCGGTCGAAGAAGGCCATCTGTTCCTGTATGGCACCGAAGATGCAAGGGTCACCCGTATGTAGGCGTACAATGAACTTCCCTTGGTCATAGAACTCCTTCATCAATTCACATTGTTCTTCCAGTGCCATGCTGGCCGAAGAACGCACTACAGCTCCTGGCTTGGCACAGTAGGTCAGTTTCTTAGGTACCAGACTGCCGGCATACAAGATGAGGTCGGCCTTCTCCAGCATCTTCCGTCCGCGCACAGAGACGAGGTCAGGATCTCCCGGTCCGGCACCTACGATTTCGATGTGTCCTTTTTGCGGAGTACGGAGGTGTGCATAGTCTATGGCCAATGCAGCTGTCCAGTTTCTTCCTTTTACCTTGGTAATAAGCAATTTCCCATGATTAGATCCCAAGATGGCAGCCGCCTCACACACGCTGGGCGTTCCCACATGCTTCTCCACAGTCTGGCTCGGATTGGGCACATCCACCTGAGCGAGCTCTTCAGCAGAGAAAAAGCGCACTTCTTGGTGGTAGTCTTCCTTCAGTATCTCTACAAACGGCTCATCGGCCTTCACGTCGATGGTGCAATATCGCTTCGCACAAGGCAGGATACCGCATGAAGCGAAAGCGCCGTCTATCTCGTCATAGATTTCTTCGGCAGGCTCGGCTTGATGGGCCAGTCCGAAACCGATGGTGGCCACAAAAGGTACGAAGTGAAGCTCTTGAATCCCCTCTGGAGCGCGTCGCATGAAGGGGGAGACGATAATGACCAACTTATATCTATCTGGTGTCACTTCAGCTATGTCATCAACTATCGTCACATGAGCTGGTAAGGTGCGCTCCAGATAGTCGGTTCCTTCATCACGCACATCGAGCAATAGCGCGGTTGGCTGGCGGTTGACGAAGGTGAAGATGATGCGGTTCATATCATCGCCCCGGAGGTCGCTCGCTATGGCCCAACCGAATTGTCTGTCGAGCGTGTCGAGTGCCCAGAGATCGTTGTTGTCACTCTGTGTGGTCACTACTGGATGTGCTCCTAAGATTCTGGCTACCTGATGGGTAAGCTCATTGGCACCACCTATGTGTCCTGAAAGTACAGAGATTACGTTCTTCCCGTTGCTATCTACACAGACTACGGCAGGATCGGTGTGTTTATCCTTTATAAATGGTGCTATGGTGCGTACGCAGATACCCAATGCTCCTATAAAGATAAAGGCATCATAGTCGTTCCAAACACTTCCCACCTTGGTGCGGCTGACCGACTTGATATCCAGTTCTTGCTTGAGAATCTTCGCAGTAGATGCACTCGTTTCGTTTATACTGATAATCGCTGTTTTCATAGGCAGATTTTCATTATTTCTATAGGGTTATAGTCGTTGAGTGCAATATGCAGGGAAGGCATTAAGCTAAATCCCAATTGCACAGCACTCTCCTTGAAGGCTTGTTGGCTCTCCGCACTCACGGAGTTGAAGACGATGCACCCACCTGGCAGCAGCACTTCCTTGAGACGTTCCAGCATCTCATATAGGTGTCCGTTGTGCCCACCGATAAATACTGCGTCAGGGCGGGGGAGGGTACTGAGGTCCTGCGTCAGGAAGTCGCCTATCAGGGCTTTGATTCCCGGGGCACCGAACTTCTCGGCATTCAGTCGCATCAGTTCCTCACCCTCGGGGCGCACCTCGAAAGAGATTACCTGTAGGTGCGGGAAATGCAGACGGGCTTCGATAGACACCGAACCAGTGCAGAATCCCACGTCCCAGAAAGTATGTTTGCTCTGCAGCTCCAGCGCATGCAGTGAGAGCAGTCGTATCGGTGCTTTGGTGATCATGCGTGGGCGACCGTCCAGGATGTGGAATTCGTCATCGGGGATACCGAAGCGGCACTGCAGCTCGGGTGCTCTCCGTTCCAGCGCTTCGCTATGCAGTATGAGGCAGTTGGGCGATGTGAAGGTGCTCTCTGTCACTTCCTTCAGCGTCATCTTTCTGATGCGTTCCTGACTATCGCTCCCCAAGTGTTCCCCCACATAGGCTGTATAGGAGGTGAATCCGTACTGCGACATGCGTTGGGCGATGTGCTGTGGCGTATGCTCCTTCGTGTCCGTCAGCACACCCAACTTCGGTGTACGCTCTATCAGGGCACGGTCGAACTCCTGCCACGGGCGTCCCGTCAATGATACGATGCGCATATTGTGGTAAGGCAGAAGCAGGCGGTGGGCCAACATCTGCAAAGAGTTGAAGCTTGGGAATACCTTAATCTCAGCATCCGGCATCTCCCGTAGCAGCGTATTGGCAAACCCGAAGAACAACGGATCACCTGAGGCGAAGACAATGATTTCATTGACCATTGGCCATTGACCATTGACCGTTACGTTTTTGCCGAGAATGGAGAATTGAGAATTATACTGCTCGAAGACATTAGAGAGAGGCACGGTTATGTCAATCCACTGATATTCGGCAGGCAAGAAGGGCTTCATGATCTCATGATGTCGCTTTCCCCCGCTGAACACCCGTCCTTCCCTGATGATCTGCATTACCTCAGGGGGGAAGTGCGGTGTACAACTATCGCTCAATCCTATAATAACGAATTTACAATTCATGATTTCACAATTCACAATTGACAATTCACAATTCACAATTCCCTTATAAATCTCTCCCTGGCTTCAGCGCTTCAGCATCATTGAAGCAGAGGATGGCATTGCAAAGTGTGGCAGCTAAGTTGCTCCCGCCCTTGCGCCCCTCTACGATAATCTTCGGAATATCAGTGAAGGGCTTCACCATATGCTTCGACTCACACACATGCACGAATCCCACAGGCGCAGCAATTACCCCAGCGGGATGCGCTTTCCCCTTACGTATCAACTCACAGAGCTCCATCAGAGCCGTAGGGGCATTTCCGAAGGCAAAGAGGGCATCGGGATGCTCTTCCACGGCGAGGCGGATACCAGCCTGTGTGCGGGTGATACCCAGCGTCTCGGCCATCTCCTTCACACGGGGATCACTGAGGTAGCACAGCGCTTCCACTCCCAGACGCTCCAGTGCACCTTTGCGAATGCCGCTGGTCACCATTGTCACGTCACTGATGATGTAGCGCAGTTCTCCGTTCACCACTTTGCGGTAGAGTCGCTCTATGGCTCCCGGATCGGTGTAGAGAATGTCTTCCATTTGAAAGTCGGCAGTGGTGTGTATGGCGTGCAGTAAGGCCCATTTGTGGTCCAGTGGCAGGTCTTTATGCTTCAGTTCGCTCTCTATGGTGCGGAAGCTCTTTATCATGATGTTCTGACCAATCTTGCTTCCCTCCTCTGGCACTTCACGGTAATATCCACGTGGGGTGATGAAATGCTCCTCCCACTGGTAAGACTGTGAGTTGCCGATGATCAGCACGGTGAACATGTCTATGTCTTCAGGATCCAAAGCGGCAAGGGTGGTGAGCTTCACCTCCTGCTCTGGTCTTCCCGCTTGGCGCACATACCCCACGGGCGTATCAGCCTTGCGTCCGTGCTGCAAGAAGAGCTCTTTCAGTCGATAGAGTTCCCAGTAGCGTCCCTGACTCTTCGGATTATAGACTGCTGTGACGAAGTCGGCTTCGGCAGCAGCGATGATGCGCTTCTCTATCGTGGCCCAGGGTGTCATCAGGTCAGAGAGCGAGATTACGCAGAGGTCGTGCCCTATGGGTGCTCCAAGCAGCGAGGCGGCCTTTTGGAAGGCACTGATTCCTGGCAGAGACACCACTTCTATATCACTCTTCCGTTCCCGTTTCATCTCATAGATCAGGGGGGTCATGCCATAGATGCCCGCATCCCCAGAGCTGATCACACATACCGTCTTCCCCTGTTCGGCCAGGTCGAATGCCTGTCGGGCACGGTCGCGCTCACGCTTCATCCCCGTGTCAATGCACTCCGTGTCAGGTTTCAGATAGGGCTTCACGAAGCGGAAGTAATACTTATATCCCACCACCACATCGGCTTCTCTTACCGCTTGCAGCACAGCAGGTGTGATATCTCCTTCACTGCCAGGTCCCAGACCGGCTACGATAATCTTCTTCATACTTGTATGATGTTTACAGCAAAGATACACAAAATTATTTAAATTTCAGCGTCAGACCTCCCACCAACATCCTTCCGGGTGAGAGCAGCGCTACGTTCAGGCCATAGGGGCGGGTATCCTTCTTATTGAAGATGTTGTCCATACCCAATGAGGGCTCAATGAGCAGATGGCGAGATACGTCGAACGTATGACGGGTGTTGAAGTTCCATATCCCATAACCCGGTGCGTTGTCCTCTCCTGGGAAGTAGCGTTTGCTCTGCAGGCGTCCATTCAGGTTCATGCTCAGCGTATAGTGCTTCCACATATATTGGTAGTTGGCGTTTACGGTAGCCGTATGGCGGATGCTTTTTTCTATGTTTTGCCACTGTCCGTCTATCTTCCCTCGGGCATAGGTCAGGTTGTAGTTTCCTGAGACAGAGAATCCCGTGAAGAGGTTGGCCATCAGGTCGAACTGCAGTCCGCGGATGATGGCGCGGTCGAAGTTCACGTAGAGCGTATAGCGTTCCAGTCGGTTCATTTGGTCCTCGGTAATGTCGAGATTCTGATGGGCCCAGTCCAGCGTTTCCGCATCGATGGGGTATATCTTCTTGGTAATCATATCGTTCAGATAGTTCAGATACCCTGTCACAGAGGCACTGAGCTTGTTCGTATGATATTCCGCATTCAGGGAGAAGTAGTTGCTACTTCCCGGCTTCAGATCCTTATTTCCAATGGCTAAGTCAGGGCGGCCACCCGAGCGGTCGTTGAAGTACTTATAGTAAAGCTCGTTCAGCTGTGGAGCTATGAAACCGTGCGAGTAAGTACCTCGGAAGTTGAATGCTCCCAGCGTGTACATCAGAGAGAGCTTCGGACTGAAATGTCCTCCTGCAGTCTCGTGATAGTCGTACCTGGCACCCACGATGGCCTTCAGGGCTTTCCAGTGGGCTTCATGCTGGGCATATCCAGACAGCGTATAGGCCGTGCCTTCCACGTTTCCGCTGCTGGCACGCAGTTCCTCTTGCTTGATGTCAGTACCTACGACGGTCGTGCTGTTGGTGGTGAAGTGGAACACGCCGCGCAGCTCTCCGTCATAGAACTTCTGGTTCTTGGAGAAGTTATAGTCACCTGCGTTAAAGCCTCCATAGTCTTCTATATATTTATGTCGTGAGTCATAATCATCCATTGTGAAGTCGAACTGCAAAGAGTTTCGTCTGTTGAATTTATACAGACCGCCTGCCTCGAATCGCCACGACTCATAATGCAGGTCATAGTTGAATCCTCCGGCCTTTCCCTTTTCCTTGGCAGGGCGGTCGGTGATGCGTCGGTAGTAGTTACCCCCGGCATAGAGCGAAAGCTTCTCCGTAGGCGCAAAGGTGAACTTTTGGTTCACCATGTTAGAATGAAAACCTGCGGAGAGGGGATAAAGGCTCTCTTGAGTGCCTGTAATCTCCCCATTCTTTATGATGTAGGCCAGCGGTGAGTTCTGCCAGCCGTCAGAACGGTCGTGCTTATAAGAGGTCTGTGATCCGAATTTACTCTTGGCAATGTCCAGGTTCACATTCTCGGTAAACTGCCCCTTGCCAGTGACTCGGCTTTGGCTTGTCAGTGAGATCTCATCCTGTGGGTCGTTGGTGATGATGTTGATCACGCCTGCTATGGCATCCGATCCGTAGATGGAAGACCCCGCACCGTTGAGCACCTCCACACGCTTCACACGGCTCAGGTCTATGCGGCTCAGGTCCACATTGTTTGAAACGTCCCCCACCAACTTATGTCCGTTCAGTAGCACCAGCACATACTTATTGCCCAGTCCGTTCATCATCAGGTTAGATCCCATGGCATTCGGGGTGAACGACAGTTGGGGCACGGCCATGCTCAGTGCCTGCTGGAAGTCGGTGATTCCCGTCTTCTTCAGCTCGTTGGCTGTAATCACGTTCACAGGTACGGCCGTACTCTTCAGGCGCTGGTGCGTGCCAGTCCCTGTCACCACGATCGGATTCAGTTCCATGTCCTTCGTTGTCTGTCCGCTTGGCTGCTGTGCGACCATCGGTGCAGAGAATGCTAATAGATAGCAAAAAGATAGAATAGACTTGCGCTTCTTCATCAATATTCTTTCAAAATAGAATTAACAAAATCCCCTCCTGCCTTACTATTCAGTTGGCAGGAGAGGATTTAGAATAAATCAAGAGATAATTATGATGGGTTTATTTATGTGTACTCTTGAAGAAAAAATCTTTTCTTAATCTGGATTCTTTGAGTGGTAGTAATCCAGAGGCTCGCCAGCGATGGCATCAGCAGTGTGCTGCATCCACACGGCACGTACGGTTGGGAGTTCCAGCAGACCCTTCTCGATCATGGTGTCATCGTTGCAGGTGTAGCCAGCCAAGCTGAAGTAAACCTTCCAGCTGGTATCCTCAACTTCACCTTCCTCATTAGCCTCCAGGTCAGAGAACTTGGTAGCACCTTCCTGAATGTCGTCACCAGCCATATCGTTGTGACCGTGATCACCGTCGATAGACATCAGAGGGTGGCAATATACGGTACCGCTCGTGAAGCCCTTAGTCTGCATACGCTCGTAAACGTCGGTCTTGAAGTTGTCCATCATGTCCACAGTACCTACGAAGTAGTGAGGATTCAGGGCCTGCAGAGCCTCTTCCAGCTGAGTATAGCGCACGTTAGCCTTGTAGGTGTCGTAGCTGTCTGGGTTGCCATGACCCATGAAGAGCACGTAGTTATCCTTAGCAATGTCACTGTAGATGTCATTCAGTTCCTTAGCTACAGCTGGCACGTCTACGTCAGCATCCTGCAGCAGAGGCACACCCAGCTTCAGGGTTACGTTTGCCAGATAGTCGTCCTCCAGGTCACCGTTTGAGTTGTTGGCGAAGTCCTTGATGTAGTTGATCACGCGGGTGTATTCCTCACCAGGGATTACCTGCAGAGACTGAACCACGATCTCGCTGTACTGTACACCTTCCTGTGCAAAGGCAGTGAGCCAGTAGTTAGGAGCGTAGAAGTTGCGTGAAGCTACGTTCTCACCGGCAGCGGCACGGTTGATGCAGATAGCAGAAGAGAATGACAGGAATACGTCATACTCAGGGAACTCGGCCTTGTAGGCAGCCACAGCATCGTCGAAGGCATTGTAAGCCTGCTCCCAAGTAGAACCGAAGGCCACCAGCAGGATAGCCTTGTCATGCTTCTTGCTCTTCTTCACGTTCTCTGTCACGGCATTTTGGTAGCGAGTGAAAGCGTTGTCCACCGGAACCTCAACGACTTTCTCTACTTCCTTAATGACTTCTACTTCTTTGATGATCTCCTTTGGGTCATCATCATCACAGGCAGAGAATGTGCCTGCGCACATCATGGCCATCAGGGCCATGCTTAAGAATTTAATCTTCTTCATTACTGTTACTTAAATTAGAGTTAAACTTATTGTTAGTTTTCTTTCCTTGACTGAATCTGATGGTGAGCTGGGCATAGACCGTGGTTCCAGGCGTAGTGGTACCCAGATGCAGTCCGTGGGGCGTGCGGTCCACATAATTGAAGATGTTGTCCACACCGGCCTCCAGTCGGTAGCTGGTCTTGTTGCTCTTCCCGAAGTCGTGGTTGGTGCTGATGCGCCAGATCTGATACCCCTTACCATTGCCGTCGCTCTGGTAGTAGCGCTTGCTGCTCATGCGTCCGTAGATACCCGCTCCCAGTCGGTAGCTGTCGGTGAAGCGGTGTCCCCAGGTCACGTAGGCATTACCCTTGTGATGCGCCATACCGTCTATGGTGACCTTCTTCATCTTGTCATGGTCGCTGTCGTAGATGTTGGCATCCGTGTCCAGATAGCTGTAACCCACGCCGGCCGTCCATTCCTTATGGGCATAGCGCAGACTCACGTCCACCCCCTTCGTCTTAGCGGTCTCCAAGTTCTTGTACTGCTTCGTACGCTTCAGCTCGTATTGTGTCTGATACTCTGCTGGTGCCGTGTAGTTAGGCACATTCACCAGCGTGATCATGTCCTTCACATTATTAATATACCCCGTCACGTTCAGTACGAAGCCCTGCCAACTGTATTCACCACCCACCGAGTAGTAGTCAGACGTTTGTGGCTTCAGGTCTTCGTTACCCATATAGAGGTAGGTTCCGTTCATATCGCGCACGTAGAGGTACTCCAGTTCCTTTGGGGTAGGGGTCTTGAATCCCTGGCTCCAGGTGGCACGCAGGCGGAAGTCCCCTAAGCTCAGCATACCCGATACTTTCGGTGTGAGCTTCCATCCGAAGTTTTGGTTCTTCGTCAGTCTCAGTCCCGCAGTGATGTTCAGCCAGCGCAGGTAGTTCCACTCATCCTGCACGTAGGCAGCGGCAGTCCAGTCCTTGGCCTTTCCACCCACCACGCGCATCGGCGCACGCAGCCAGTCGTACCTATACTCCATACCGGCGCTCAGGCGGTTCTCCATCGGCAGTTCGAACACTCCCTTCAGGGTTGCCATGGTGCGTTGCTGATCGCTCTGCAACATCTTGTCCTTGGGGAAGTAAGGATAGTAGTGCGTGAAGTTTCCCCGCGGGTCATACCCATTCATCAACGTGGTATCCGTGAAGTTGTAGTAGTACGCATGGCGGTTGAAGTCCACGTCCAGCGTGATATAGTCGGTAGCATTCAGCTTCAGCTTACCACCTCCTGCGGCCGATGAGTTATGATACTCCATGTCATACTGCTTCACGTCGTAGTGAGGGTGATGACCGCTGGGGCGGTAGATGCGCTTCCAGTACAGGCTTCCCTCCGCATACAGCTGTAGGTTGCTGCTCACGTCGTATGTGAACTTCTGCGCTATCTGCCAGTTGGTATTCCGGTTGGCGGTCTTGTTGCGGCTGTCGGTGATGGGTTGTTCCTTTCCCGTGGTATGCTCCACGGCGGTGTTCTGCCATCCGTCAGAGTGCTGCAGCTGGAAGTTCGTGTAGCTTTGGAAACGTCCGATGTTGAAGCCTATGCCATTGTGCTGTCTCACGTCCCCGTAAGATCCTACGCGCGACGTGTTCTCTAATAGCAGGCCCTCCTCATGTTTTTTGGTGATGATGTTTATCACCCCCGCTATGGCATCACTGCCATAGAGTGCCGATGACGCTCCCTTCACTATCTCTATCTTCTCGATATTGTTCGGGTCTATCAGGCTCAGGTCGTTCTCTCCGCCCACATCACCGTGCAGGCGTTTTCCGTCCACCATGATGAGGATGTAGCTGTTGCCCAGGCCGTTCATGGTCAGCCCGCTGCCCATGTCACTCTCGTTGAAGTCCAGCGAGGTAGCCAGCATACTCAGAATATCCTCCAGGCTGCGTCCAGCATAGTTGCGCAGCACCTTGTTATTGATGACCTCTGTCTGCACGGGTGTGTCCTTCAGCAGATGCTCCGTACCCGTACCAGTCACCACCACCTCGTCCAGCACACGCGACAGTTCCTCCTGACTCTTGTTCTGGATGATGCTCTGTGCCACAAGCGTAGGAGCAAGGCACAGCAATGCTGTTGCCAACAGATATTTTGGTCTTAATACAACCATAAATACACCTTATTTATTTTTAAAGAGTTGGTCATCGCCCCTTACCTGGAGGGTCTGTACCCATTTCTTGTTTTTGGCTTGGCAGGTATTCTGGCTTTCTCCGTCCTTGCTCGGTCTTCCCATCTGCTTGGCAGACAGTGACGCTTGCGGTGGCAAGGCCCTTATTTGGAGATTACAGCTGCAGGAACAGCTCCGGTCTTTCACACGGATTCCCTTGCACCTGTATGGATAGGAACCATACAGATTTCCAAACTCATGTGCAAAGTTACACTCTTTATTTGTATCTACCAAGATTTAGGGGGAAAAACTTTTTGTAGTTTTATGGGTGGGGTATAGATGTTGAGTCTTCTTAACTCGCAATTCTCTACGAATTCATTTTTACGTCGCAAAGTTACAAATTATTCGTAACATTCTAATATCAAAGGCTTAATTTTTTCAATTTCATGACAAAAAGAAATATTGCGAGACACAAAGCGAGATTTTAAGAACAAATTTAAGAACGTAGATAATTCATACCGCTATTATCTTTTTGCCCTCTGGATCCTGTAAAAATGAGTTATTTTTAAGAACTTAATATAACCACAACCTGTAAAAACCTCAATAATATAATAATGTTTCTACAGAATTGCGAGTTCTCTATGCAGTTTTTAGCTCATATTAGACTACTACGCTGGCATTATGACATTGTCTCCTATAAGTGTTTGACATTCAGGAATATAAATGCTCCTGAGTGACCCCAAGAAATATTCACAAGTTAACATATTATTAGTATTATCTATATGAAAGCAAGACATTTCGTGGCTGCTGCTTTCGTGGCAGTCATCCTTGGCAGTTGTGCCACTCCACGAGACATCAATTACTTCCAAGACGTGATGGTCGGACAGAACGAGCTGGTGCTACAGAACACTAAGATTGTGGTCATGCCTGAGGATCGTATCTCCATCGTTGTCAATAGTCGCGACCCACAGCTGGCCGACCTGTTCAACCTCCCTATCATCTCCCACCGTGTGGGCTATACCCAAGGTTCAAGCCTGAGCACCAACCAGCAAATCGCTACCTATACCGTCGATGCAGACGGCTGCATAGACTTCCCTGTGCTCGGTAAGATCAAGGTGAGTGGCAGGAACCGTCAGGAGATAGCCGAAGGCATCAAGAACACCCTCATGGAACGCAACCTCGTCAACGACCCTGTGGTCACTGTCGATTTTGCCAACATGTTCGTGAACGTCATGGGCGAGGTCAACAACCCAGGGCGCTACACCTTCGACCGTGACCACATCACCCTGCTCGATGCGCTCAGCATGGCAGGCGATATGACCATCTACGGCGTGCGCACCGATGTGCTCGTCATCCGTGAATACGGCGGCGTGCAGAGCGTCTATGCAGTCGATCTCACCTCCGACTACGACCTCCTGCAGTCTCCCGTCTACTACCTGCAGCAGAAAGACGTAGTCTATGTGAAGGCCAACAATACCCGTGCTCGTCAGAGCACCGTCAACGGCAACAATGGCCGTAGCGCCTCCCTTTGGGTTTCCATCGCCTCCGTCCTCGTCTCCATTGCAGTCATCATCTTTAAGTAAAACGAGTGACAATTCACAATTGACAATTCACAATTCACAATTCACAATTATGGCTACTACCAAAAAGCAAACTTCCGACGACTTCATGTCATTGAAAGACCTCTTCACCCTCTGCCTCAGTCACTGGAAGTGGTTCGTCCTCTCCCTGTTCATCACTATAGGCATCGCAGTGCTCTACCTGCTCGTCACCCCATCGGTCTATACCCGCAGTGCGAGCATCCTCATCAAGGACGACTCCAAGAGCAAGTCCTCCATCAGCAGCGACCTCAATGCCTTCGCAGACTTAGGCCTGTTCAATACCAACACCAATGTGAACAACGAGCTCATCTCCATCCAGTCGCCCGCCATAATCCTTGAGGTGGTGAAGCGTCTGCGTCTCAACTTCGACTACTCCGTGCAAGGGACCTTCCACGCCAACACCCTCTACGGTCGCAACCTCCCAGTAAGCGTCACCATCGACGATATGGCCGACAACGACGCTGCTGAGTTCACCCTCCAGCTCGGACCCGACAACCACTACACCGTCAGCGATCTCACCCACAATGGCGACGACATCGACGGCACCTTCCGGGGCACCTACGGCGACACCCTCGCCACCCCATTAGGCACCATGTTAGTCACCACCACCCCATACTACAGCAAGCAGGCCGAGAAAGACCCTGTCCACGTCACCCGTAGCGGACTCATCAACAGCATCACCGCTTGTCAGAAGAAGCTCACTGCTGCCCTCAACGACGATAAGGCCACCATCATAGACCTCACCTACCGCGATGTCTCCATCCAGCGCGCCGAGGAGTTCCTCAACACCCTCATTGCTATCTACAATGAGAACTGGGTGAAAGACAAGAACCAGATAGCCGTCAGCACCAGCCAGTTCATCAACGAGCGACTCAGCGTCATCGAAGACGAGCTGAGCAACGTAGATAGCGACATCTCCACCTACAAGAGCGAGAACCTCATTCCCGACGTAGAGAGCGCCTCTGCCATGTACATGCAGGAAGCCAGTGCCGCCAATGCGCAGATTGTCAATCTGAACAACCAGCTCTACATGGCCCGCTACATCCGCAATGCCGTCACCGACAACAGCCGTAGCTCCCAGCTACTCCCGGCCAACTCTGGTATCAACAACGCCACCATCGAGCAGCAGATAGCCACCTACAACCAGCAGCTCCTGCAGCGCAACTCCCTCGTGGCCAACTCCAGTGAGCAGAACCCGCTCGTGCAGGACCTCGATGCCCAGCTCACCCAGCAGCGTGGTGCCATCATCTCCTCCATCGACAACCAGATCAGCTCCCTTAACGCCCAGGTACGAGGCTACGGTGCCAGTGCGGCAGCCAGCACCTCCCGCATCGCCAGCAACCCCACCCAGGCACAGTACCTGCTCAGTGTAGAGCGTCAGCAGAGCGTCAAGGAGCAGCTCTACCTCTTCCTCCTCCAGAAGCGAGAGGAGAACGAGCTCTCCCAGGCCTTCACCGCCTACAACACCCGCATCGTCACACCTCCTATGGGCAGCCTGCTTCCCACCAGTCCCGTGCGTCGTAACGTCCTTCTGGTGGCCATTGCCCTCGGCCTGCTCATTCCGCTGGTCATCCTTTTCATCCGTGAGAACATGAACTCCCGCGTGCGTGGGCGCAAGGACCTCGAAGACCTCACCGCACCGTTTGTAGGTGAGATCCCACACTACGGCAAGAAACCCTCTTTCTGGAAGCGCATCCTCCGTCTCTTCGGTAAGAAAGAAGCCCAGACCGCATACCAGGTGGTGGTCAAGCCCGGCAGTCGCAACTACATCAACGAGGCATTCCGTGTGGCACGTACCAACCTTGAGTTCATGCTCGGAGAAGAAAACCGTCACCGTGTCATCATGATTACCTCCTCCAATCCCGGCAGTGGTAAGACCTTCATCACCATGAACCTCGCTACCACCTTCGCCATCAAGGATAAGAAAGTCATAGCCATCGACTTCGACATGCGTAGAGCCTCCCTCAGCACCCTGGTGCACAATCCGGAGACCGGCCTTGCCGACTACCTCAACGGTAAGGTCACCGACTGGCGCACCCTCGTGGCACAGAGTGAGAGCAGCGGTCATTTCGATGTCATCCCAGTGGGCACCCTTCCACCGAACCCCACCGAGCTCCTCTTCACCCCCCGTCTGGAGCAGCTCATGGCAGAGCTCCGTGGCGAGTACGACCTCATCTTCCTCGACTGTCCTCCGGTAGAGATCGTGGCCGACAGCTCCATCATCTCCCGTTGGGCAGACATCACCCTCTTCGTCATCCGTGCCGAGCTCCTGGAGCGTGACATGCTCCCAGTCATCCAGTCCTACTACGACGACAAGAAGTTCCACAACATGTCCCTTCTCCTCAACGGCACCTACGTGGCCCACAGCCGCTACGGCTACCACCGCTACGGCTCCTACGGCTATGGCTACGGCAACTACGGTGGCTACACCAAAGACGAGTAATAATTTATTCACCATTCAGCACAAGCCTCATGGTTAAAAAATAGTATAATTATAATACAATAATTATTATGATAATTGGATATACTACAGGAGTGTATGACCTATTTCATATCGGCCATCTTAACTTACTGAAGAATGCGAAAGGTATGTGTGATAAATTGATTGTTGGTGTTACAGTCGATGAACTTGTTGCATACAAAGGTAAGCAAGCTATGATACCATTTGAAGATAGAATTGAGCTAGTCAGAAGTTGTAAATATGTAGATGCTGCCGTTCCTCAATATGACATGGATAAACTTGCTGCATGTAAGAAATTAGGTGCTCAGTTTCTCTTTGTGGGTGATGACTGGTATGGCACAGAAAAATGGAAGAAATACGAGGAAGATTTTGCAAAAGAGGGTATAAAGATTGTATATTTCCCATATACTAAAGGCGTATCTTCTACAAAGATAACGGAAGCACTTAATGCTGTGCGTGAGCATAATCTCGAAGATGTTAAATAATTAATAATATAAGCGATGGTAGATAAAGATTTTATCCATGTGGTGATAAGTTCCTAAAGGCTTAATAGCGTTCCTTAAATGGTGTTTTATGCAACAAATCAAAGATATTTCTTTCAAAAATACGATAATTATGTCTATTACAGGCTGTCTTAGATGACATATTTTAGGTTTAGGAACTTATCACCACACGGAGAAGATTTTTGCTTAAGTTCATACATGGCTTTTCGCTATATATGGAAAGATGGAATAGATTTCTGTGAAGGTTTTCAACACAAGAATTTTAGACCAGTAAATGTTGCTGAACGCATACCTGTAAAAACCTCTGAAGATATTGACAAGGAAATACAGAAACAATTTGATGCTCTATATGAGAAGTATGATAATATAGGCATCTTATTGTCTGGTGGTATGGATAGTGCCAATCTTGCAGCATACCTTAGACCAGGTAGTCATGCATACACATTCAATTCTGTATCAGGTGTGTTTGATGCAGATGTTATGCGGGCTAAGAAATATTGCGAGAAAAGGCAACTGTGCCATCACCTCATTGATATTACTATGGATGATTATGAAAAATATACTCCGATAGTGATGAAGACCAAGTTTGCACCTGTACATTCCATAGAACCTCAGATTTATAAAGCGGCATTGTTGGCTAAACAAGACGGTGTACAACTTATGATAGTAGGAGAGAGCGCAGACTTGATCTTTGGCGGTATGGATAAACTTATTTCTCCAAAGTGGACGTTCGATAGTTTTGTAAAGCGCTACACCTTCTTAGATCCTGCTTTAGTATTGATGAGCCCTGTAGATCAGTTAGAATTATTTGAGTATTATCGCACAAGTGAAACAAGCATTGATTATATGAAGTTTATGGACGAAGTGTTCTCTATTGAGAGCAGTGGTTCATACATGAATGCTTTTGGAACTGCTTGGATGCCTTATTACGATCCCTATGCAAAGCTTATTATGGCAGATTCATTAGATATGGATAGGGTACGTAATGGTGAGCCCAAATATCTTGTTCGTGGTTTGTATGCTATCAAATATCCAGAACTGGAGATTCCTTTCAAGATACCTATGCCTCGTCCTGTTGATACAATCTTCAAGAACTGGGAAGGTCCAAAGCGTGCAGAGTTTAGAAATGACATCCCGATGGCTAATCTGACTGGTAATCAGAAGTGGCAATTATGGTGTGCAGAACTATTTTTATTAATGCTTAAATAATTCTTTAAATATGCAGCAATTAACACCTCTGGAAATTAAAGCTGTTCAACTGAATGTTTTACAGGAGTTTCATGATTTTTGTCTAACTCATGATATTAAGTATTCACTTTGTGCAGGAACATTACTTGGAGCTATACGTCATAAAGGATTTATACCATGGGATGATGATATAGACGTGATGATGCCACGTAAGGAATATAATAAATTACTGTCTATTTATCAATCAACAACTACAACTCTATACCATTATAATACACATAAATCTTACATGACATCATTTGCAAAACTCAGTGATAATAAAACTATAGTAAAAGAAAAATATAGATACGAAAGTGATTTTGGAGTAAACATTGATATTTTTCCACTAGATTATTTCCCAGATTCGATGACTGAGTCAAAATTATGGTCTTTGCGATTAGGCATATTAAAAGACATTCGAGATGTAAAGCAAATTAAAATCTCACATAAACGTAGTATCATTAAAAATAGTATTCTATTTTTTCTGTATTTTTTAGCATTGCCAATACCAATGAGGTGGATAGTTCGTCGTGTAGATATTCTTGCGCAGAAATATTCATTTAAAACAGATGGTTATTTGGGAAATATGACTAATGGTTATCGAATGAAAGAGCGTAATCCTAAAGCTCAAAAATTAATTGATGTTGTTTTTGAAGGAAGATTATTTAAAGCTGTGGATAATTATGATAAATATCTAACAGGTTTGTTTGGTAATTATATGCAACTCCCGCCTGAAGAGAAGAGGGTTTCCCATCATAGTTTTACAGCTTACTGGATTAAGAAATAGCTAGTACTTAGTCTTTATAAACGAATAATTAACTGTAATAATAATATGCCAAGTAATAAGGATTTGCGTAAAAATATAATTTACAGCTATTTTTGGAGCGGAATTCAAAAATTTGGTGTACTCTTTTTACAGTTTGTTTCAAATATTATTCTTGCAAGATTACTATCTCCAGAAGATTTTGGCTATATTGCCATTATAGCAGTCATATTGAATATAATGCAAGCTATAGTAGAAGGTGGTTTCGGATCCGCTATTGTTCAACGAAGGAATATAAATGAAACAGATATTTCAACGATTTTTATATCTAATTTTGCTATAGCAACTATCCTCTTTTTATTACTTATCATATCTTCGAGTCTTATTGAAACATACTATAATTTGTATAATTTAAAGGTATATGTAAGAGCTGAAGGGTTTATTCTTATAATTAATGCCCTTTGTATAGTACAAATGAATATGTTAATAAGAGAAATGAGATTCCGATCCTTCTTTATTTCTAACTTTGTTTCTGTTTTGATAAGTGTTTTCTTAGCAATTTTTTGTGCAGTGAGAGGAATGGGTGTTTGGAGTTTCGTGATACGTGATTTATCAAAGGAATTGATATTATTAATATTGCTGTTTCATTTTTCACCTTGGCGTCCACAAAGACTGTCAATATCAAAAATTGCGTTTATAGATATTTTTCAGTACTCATTTCCGATTCTTATGGCTTCATTGGCTCGCCGTATCTATGATAGTGCTCAGGCTTTAGTTATTGGTAGACAGAGCTCCCCTGTAAAGCTTGGTTATTATATACAGGCTAAGAAAATGGAAGAAGTTCCAATTACAGGATTTGCGGATTCAATTTCTCAAGTATTATTCCCTGCTTTATCTCGTGAATATGAGTGTGGTATGTTGAGTGGAAATTCTTTTTTTAGAAAGAATGTTAAAATGATGAATTTTATGATTATTCCAATAGTAGCAATAGCAGAATTATGTGCTGACTCAATATTTCATATTCTATTTGGAACACAATGGAATAATAGTATTCCAATGTTTAAAATTATTTGTTTGGCAGGGATAACGATACCTGCCGTAAAAGCTAGTTCTGAGGCTTTAAAAGCCGCAGGCAGAAGTGATTTGTTTTTTTACGTTCAGTTAATCCAGAGATTATTGGGTTTCATTTTTATTTTGTTATCATCTTTTTTAGGTTTAACGGCAGTCTTATGGGCACTTGTTATCAATAGCATTATATTCTTCATCTCTAATATGTATTTTAGGTAATATCTATTAATACATAAATTCGAGTGGAAGCCGTTCCGTTAGAATAATTTCTTTCAGAATCTCACCCTCGTAAGAGGGCTACGGCTCGCGATGGTGTTCGTTTATCCGCTCATTGGCTTATTGGCATATTGATTTAGACGATTTGACATGTATGGACACAGTTATCCCTGTACGTTGGCCATAGCCTGCCTGATGATGGCAGGCTGGCAGCGGCAGAGCTGTTCGTATCTGAAGATGTTATAGACAAGGCAGGTCAGAGCCGTGGATGCCTTGGCCCGTATCATACCGATGCTTCGCACCAGAGAACCGTTCATCGCCCCCTCCACAAAACCGAAGATGTGTTCTATGAGGCATCTTGTGCGAGACTTCTCACGGTTGTTCTTCTTCTGCTCGTCTGTCAGGGGGTGGTTCCTGTAGCCTTTCTCGCAGATGACGGGATTCATGCCGCACTTCGTGACGACCTCCTCCTTGCCGGCATATCCCGCATCAAGCCACAGATCCTGACCCTTGTCCTTCTCCTCGATGAGAGGCTCGATGACATTGGAGTCATGCACGCTGGCAGTCGTGGTGTGGTACTTCTCGATGAGCTTTGTCTTCTTGTCGGCCTTGACGTGGTCCTTGTAGCCATAGTGGTTCTCGCCACGCTTCTCCGTCCAGCTGGCATCGATGTCCTTGTGGCTACGCTTGTGGGCCTTGCGCTTCTTCTCCGCCTCGGAGTCGCCGTCCTCTGCCTGCC
>CALAEY010000066.1 GCA_937891085.1 uncultured Prevotellaceae bacterium
TTTGGGCATCGAATCTACAATAGAAACCTATCGGCTGGTTGCGGATAATCATTATATAAAGAGATGAAGTACCTGGCCTATTTCCAGTCGTTCACTGGCACTTATGCACCGCTGGAGGAGTTGCGTCAGAAGTACGAAGAGGCATTGGCGGTGTCCGATGTGGTAGGACTAGTCATCTCAACCCGTCCCGACTGTCTGCCCGATGAGGTGCTTCAGTATCTGCAGCAGCTCAGCAAGCGTGTGTTCATGATGCTGGAGGTTGGTGTGGAGAGTTGTGATGATGCCGTGCTGAGCGCCATGAATCGGCAGCATACTTTTGCGGAAACGACAGATGCCATTTCACGGGCAGCAGCGCTGGGACTTCCAGTTTGTGCCCACGTTATACTGGGATTGTCACATTTAGGCACATATTCGGCAAGCGATGAAGCCATACATTTGTCAAAATTACCTATTTCATCGGTAAAAATCCATCAACTCCAAATCCTACGTGGCACAAAATTGGCACATGTTTATGAGGAATGTCAAATGGATGTCAAATTTTTGTCAACAAAATGTCAAATGCCTTTTCGTGGTTTGACATTGTCGGAATACCTCGATGAATTGGGCGTTTTTGTGTCGCATCTGCGACCGGATATTGCTATCGAACGCTTAGTGTCACAGTCGCCTTCAGAGATGCTGATTTCTCCAAGGTGGGGGGGTGAAGCCAGATGCTTTTCAGTTGCTTTTTGAAAAGCATCTTACTGAAAAGGGACTTTTACAAGGAAAGTTTTATTAAAGTTGCCTGTTCTTTTTTCTTTTGGGCGAGCGAAAGAAAAAGAAAAGAATCTGAAAAATATAAAAAATTTTTCACTATCTTCGCAGGCAAATAAAATACTTGTAACTATGAACGAAAAGACATTGATAAAAGGCAAGATTCACTATGTTGGCGTAAACGACCGTATTAAACACCTCTTCGAGGGCATGCTGCCACTTCCCTATGGCGTTTCATATAATAGCTATCTCATTGACGATGAGCAAGTAACACTGATAGACACTGTAGAAGCCGATTTCTTCGAAGTGTTCCTGCAAAAGATACATAGAATCATAGGAAACAAACCTATCAAATACTTAGTCATCAACCACATGGAACCTGATCATTCTGGCTCTATCCGCCTGATCAAGCAAGAATATCCCGATATCACTATCGTTGGCAATGTCAAGACCTTCGGCATGATAGAAGGTTACTATGGAGTTCAAGGCAACCAACTGGTAGTCAAAGAAGGCGATACATTGGATCTGGGACACCATAAACTGAACTTCTACCTCATACCTATGGTACACTGGCCAGAGACGATGGTGAGCTATGACAGCACAGATCAGGTGCTCTTCAGCGGTGATGCCTTTGGCTGCTTTGGTACGCTGGATGGAGGTTTCCTGGATACTCGCATCAATCTGGATAAGTACTGGTATGAGATGGTGCGCTACTATAGCAACATCGTAGGTAAGTACGGCGCTCCTGTGCAGCGTGCCTTGGCTAAACTCGGTGGAGTGCCTCTGCAAGCCATCTGTGCTACCCACGGACCTGTATGGACAGAAAACATTCAGAAGGTGATAGGTATCTACGATCACCTCTCACGCTACGATGCCGATGAGGGCGTAGTGATAGCCTATGGCACCATGTACGGACACAATGAGCAGATGGCAGAGGAGATAGCCTCTGAGCTCTCTGCACGCGGGGTGAAGAACATCGTGCTTCACAATGTGAGCAAGAGCGACCCATCAGATATCATTGCTGATATTTTCCGCTATAAAGGCCTGATTCTGGGTTCTCCTACCTACAATGCCAACATCTATCCTGGCATTGAGGCATTGATGAGCAAAATCTTGCTGCGTGAGGTGAAAGACCGTTACTTTGGCTACTTTGGCTCATTCACATGGGCTGGCATGGCCGTGAAGAAGATGGCAGAATTTGTGGAGAAGAGCAAGTTCCAGTTGGTTGGCGATCCTGTGGAGTTCAAGCAGGCCATGAAGGGCGACGACTTCGAGAAATGTGCTGTGCTGGCAGAGCAGATGGCGAAGGCGCTGGGACATTGAGCATTAGACATTAGACATTAAACATTAAACATTAAATTAACTAATACTAAACAAAATGAGAGTAATTATCGAACCTGATTACAAGACGCTGTCACGTTGGGCAGCCTGCTATGTGGTTTCACGCATCAATGCCGCTAAGCCAACAGCAGAAAAGCCATTCGTGCTGGGTTGCCCTACTGGTTCATCTCCACTGGGTATGTACAGCGAGTTGATCAAACTGAACAAAGCAGGGAAGGTGTCTTTCCAGCATGTGGTAACCTTCAACATGGACGAGTATGTAGGCTTGCCTAAGGAGCATCCTGAAAGCTACTACAGCTTCATGTGGAACAATTTCTTCAGCCACATTGACATCAAGCCAGAGAATACAAATATCCTGAACGGCAATGCTCCCGACTTGGTGGCAGAGTGCGCCCGCTTTGAGGAAAAAATCAAGAGCTATGGCGGCGTAGACCTGTTCATGGGTGGCATTGGCCCTGACGGCCACATCGCCTTCAATGAGCCAGGAAGCTCGCTGACCTCACGCACCCGTCAGAAGACACTGACTACAGATACCATCATTGCCAATTCTCGCTTCTTTGACAACGATGTGAACTTGGTGCCAAAGACTGCCCTGACCGTTGGCGTAGGTACAGTGATGGATGCTAAGGAAGTCATGATCCTGGTGAATGGCCATGGTAAGGCTCGTGCCTTGAAGCACGGCATCGAAGGTGCAGTGACCCAGATGTGGACCATCAGCGCCCTGCAGATGCATCCTAAAGGCATCATCGTATGCGACGATGCCGCTACCGACGAACTGAAGGTGGGTACCTATCGTTATTTCAAGGACATCGAGGCTGCGCATCTGGATCCAGATACCATGCTTTGATATGATAAAAGCACTGTTTTTCGATATAGACGGGACTTTGGTGAGTTTCAAGACTCACCAAATCCCTTTGTCCACGCTCCAGGCGCTTGAAGAGGCCAGGCAGCGTGGTATCTATATCTTTATCTCTACGGGCAGACCAAAGATCCTTATCACCGTGCTTGGAGAGATGGAAAAACGGGGCCTGATAGGCGGCTATATCACCATGAACGGGGCCTACTGCTTCGTGGGCGATGAG
Organism: uncultured Prevotellaceae bacterium; assembly: GCA_937891085.1. Taxonomy (GTDB): domain Bacteria; phylum Bacteroidota; class Bacteroidia; order Bacteroidales; family Bacteroidaceae; genus Bacteroides. The sequence continues at coordinate 3,174 of CALAEY010000066.1, forward strand.
GTGGTGAATAAGCAGGTCATAGACCCAGAGCAAGTGGAATACTTGCTGACTTACTGCCAGCAGCGTGACATTCCCTGCATGGTGGTGGGAGAGCATGACATCTGCATCTGTCAGCCCAATCGGCTCTATGAGGACTTGTTCTATGGACAGCTGAACGTAGGCATAAACATCCCTGTGCGCAGCACGGAGCAGGTGCTGAAGGAACCCAGGGACGTTTTGCAGCTCACTGCCTTTATCACTTCCGACCAAGAAGCGGAGGTGAGTCAGCAGGCCAATGGGGTGGAATATGGGCGTTGGCATCCAGCTTTTGCCGATATCACCCCCAAGGGAGTGACCAAGCATCAAGGCATCGATGCGTTTTGTCAGCACTTCATCATTCAGTTGGAAGAAACCATGGCCTTTGGCGATGGCGGAAACGATATTCCGATGCTGCGTCATGCAGGTATAGGCGTAGCCATGGGCAATGCCATAGATGAAGCCAAGGCTGCAGCCGACTATGTGACGACGGACATCGATGAAGACGGTGTGGCGCATGCCATGAAACATTTTGGAGTGATCTGAGCCTATGGAGTTTACGCCCGATAAGCACAACAAGGAGTTTATGGATGCGCTGAACATGGTGCAGTACACCCGTCGCTCGCTCTTCCTCACAGGAAAGGCTGGTACGGGCAAGAGCACCTTCCTACGCTATGTCTCCGAACACACCAAGAAAAAGCATGTGGTGCTGGCACCTACTGGCATCGCTGCCATCAATGCAGGAGGCAGTACGCTGCATAGTTTCTTCAAACTGCCATTCTACCCTTTGCTGCCCGATGATCCCAACCTCAGCGTGCAGAAAGGACGCATTTTCGACTTTTTCAAATACAACCGTCAGACACGTAAGCTACTCGAAGAGCTGGAGCTGATCATCATTGATGAGATCTCGATGGTGCGGGCAGACATCATAGATGCTGTAGACCGCATCCTGCGTGTCTATTCCCACAACCTGCGTGAACCCTTTGGAGGCAAGCAGTTGCTCCTGGTAGGCGATGTCTATCAGTTGGAACCCGTCGTGAAAGGCGATGAGCGCGACATACTGAATCGCTTCTATCCCAATCCGTTCTTCTTCTCCGCACGGGTATTCCAAGAGCTGTCGCTGGTCTCCATTGAGCTCCAGAAGGTCTATAGGCAGACAGATGTCACCTTCGTGAACATTCTGGACCATATACGCAACAATACTGTGAGCGGAAGCGACCTGCAACTGCTCAACAGCAGGTATGATGCTGACATCCCAGAGGAAGAAGAGATGCGCATCACACTGGCTACCCGTCGCGACCAAGTGGACTACATCAACGAGCGAAAGCTGGCAGAGCTTCCAGGAGAGGCTACCGTCTTTCAGGGCGAGAAGATGGGCGACTTCCCAGACAGCAGCCTCCCCACCAACAAGGACCTGCTGCTCAAGCCTGGGGCACAAATCATCTTCGTGAAGAACGACTTCGACAGACGCTGGGTGAACGGTACCATTGGGGTGATAGAAGGCTTCGATGTGGAGGAAGAAACCCTCTACGTGGTGGTAGAAGGGGGCGAGGCGTATGACGTTAAGCCTGAGACTTGGCGTAATATCCGCTATACATACAACGAAGACAAGAAGGAAATAGAAGAAGAGGAACTGGGTACCTTCACCCAATTCCCTGTCCGACTGGCTTGGGCCATCACTGTGCATAAGAGTCAGGGACTGACATTTAATAAGGTGGTCATCGACTTCACTGGTGGGGTTTTTGCTGCTGGGCAGACCTATGTGGCACTAAGCCGCTGCCGTTCTATGCAGGGCATCGAACTGAAGAAACCCCTTAGCCGCACGGACGTGTTTGTCAGACCAGAGATCGTGCAGTTCTCCCAGAGCTTTAACAACCAGCAAGACCTGGAACGTGCCATGCGTGAGGCACAGGCCGACGTGGAGTATGCAGCAGCCTCGCAGGCCTTCGACGAGGGCGATTTCGAGGCCTTCATACCACATTTCTTCAAGGCCATACACGCCCGCTATGACATAGAGAAACCCGCTGTGATGCGCCTGATGCGCAGGAAACTGAACGTCATCAATACCCTGAAACAGGAGATTGAGGCACTGAAGAAAGCTGAGAAAGAGAAGAACAAGGCCTTGATGCGCTATGCGCGTGAGTACATGGTGATGGGCGATGAGTGTCTGAAGCATGGAATGAAGGAAGCAGCCATGAAAAACTACGACAAGGCCGTGACACTCTGTCCTACTTACAAAGAAGCCTGGAAGAAAATCCGCAAATTAGAAAAAGACATGTTAGGAAGGTAATCATTTATTTACTATATTCGCAGCCAAAAATAGACAGTCATGATACTTAAGCTTTACCAGAAAAACAATTCTCCTGCTGCCCTGCAGCAAGTGGTCGATGTCTTGAACGACGGTGGCATCATCATCTATCCCACGGATAGCAAGTATGCCATCGGTTGCCACGCCCTGAAAGAGCGCGCCATAGAGCAGGTGTGTCGCTTCAAGGGCATAGATCCCAAGAAAAACCACCTCTCCGTGATCTGCTATGACCTCAGCACCGTGAGCGAGTATGCCAAGCTCGACAATAATACCTTCAAGCTGATGAAGCGTCATCTGCCTGGACCGTTTACCTTCATTCTGGAAGCCTCTGGCCGTCTGCCCAAGATTTTCAAGGGGCGCAAGGAAGTGGGCATTCGTATGCCTGAAAACGCTATTATCCAAGAGATAGCCCAACTCTTAGGGGCACCTATTCTCACCACCTCTCTGCCTTATGAGGAAAGTGAAGACATTGCCTACCTTACAGACCCAGAGCTGATAGCAGAGCAGTGGGAAGACCAGGTAGACCTGATCATCGATGGAGGCATAGGCGGTTTCGATGAAACTACAGTGGTAGACTGCACGGACGGTACCCCTCAGATAGTCCGACAGGGCTTGGGAGAGCTGGAGCTATAGCCTCCAAGCGTGACAGCGTGACAGGCATGACAGCTGTTTTTTACCTATATTCCGTTAGGCGAGAATGCCTGATTAGTCATTTTTAGGTATTTTCCTGCATTCTTCGTTCATCTATCTTTGCAATCACAAAAGATTGTTTCGATGAAGAAGAATATTATTATTATATTAATAATGTGTGGTTTGATGGCAGGCACTTCTGCTATTAAAGCACAGAATACCTCCGAATACCAATCAGTCAATAAGGAGCAGGTAAACTCTGAAGACGACTGGAAGTTTCGCTTTGGTGGCTATGGCGAGATGCTGGCTCGTCGTATGGACTATGGCCTGAATCGCTGGGCTACAGGAACTGATGTGGGTAATAAGAAAATAGACCATAATGATATTTCTATCCCCCGCTTTGTGTTAGCATTGGACTATAAGTTCAATAAGAAATGGTTGCTCGGTGCTGAAATTGAATTTGAGTCGGGCGGTGTAGGCACAGCCTATGAGATGGAGGCAGGTACAGGTGGAGAGAATGGTGAATACGAACAAGAGTTTGAAAAGGGCGGAGAAGTAGCTTTGGAACAATTCCATATCACTCGCCTGATTGTTCCAGAATTCAATGTCCGTGTGGGTCACATGGTTCTTCCTGTAGGACTCACAAATACCCATCATGAACCAATTAATTTCTTCGGGACATCACGTCCTGAGGGCGAAACTACTATCATGCCTTCTACGTGGCACGAGACGGGTATAGAGTTTTACGGGACTGTTGGACGTGGCCTCGGTACATTCGACTACGAAGCCATGATCGTTTCTGGCCCTAATCCCAATGGCTTCAATAAGTATAATTGGATAAAGGGTGGTCGTCAAGGCTTTTTTGAGAGCGATAACTTCACGTCTCCTGCCTATATCCTTCGTTTAGATTATAAAGGTGTGCCAGGCTTACGCTTTGGAGGCTCTTTCTATTATTCTGCCGATGCAGGCAAGAATGCCGATCGCTTGGTGACTTACGACAAAGTGGGTAAGATTCCTGTTAAGCTCTGGAATATAGATGCCCAGTATAGCAACAAATATGTGATTGCCCGTGCTAATTATATCCGTGGTCATGTAGCCCATGCCGCTGGCATTACTTCTGCCAACAGCAGCTATACCAGCAAATCACCCTATAGTCGTAAGGGACCGTTTGCAGCAGAAGCAATGACGTATAGTGCTGAGGTCGGCATCAATCTTTCCGCATTTTTCGCTGGCCATTTCCCGACAATCATACCTTTCGGCCATTACGAGTATTACAATACCCAAGAGAAGGGGGATGTAGGTCAAGTGATGGATGCCCGTAATCAGGTGAGTATGTGGCGTGTGGGTCTCAACTGGAAACCATTTCCTAATCTCGTGGTAAAGGCCGACTACACAACCCGTCAGATAGGCACCGATAAGGTGTTTGGTACGGGTAGATACAATAGTGAGAATGAGTTTGCTATAGGTGTTGCCTATGCAGGCTGGTTTTTCCAGAAATGAATAAACTATTAAATAACTAAATTGTAAACGATATGATGAAGAATTTATTTTTGATTGGAATGCTTGCTTCTGCAATGACATTCTCTTTGGCAGCGTGTAGCGATGATGACGATCCCAAGCCTGTAGATCCAGTAGATCCAGTTACTCCAGTAGATCCAGTTACTCCAACGGATCCTAATGAGGGAAAAGATGCTGCAGATTATGTCTATACTTCTAGTATAGCTGACGCATGGGGCAACTATATGAGAAACGTTTCTCTCTTGCTCAGAACAGACGCCACCACTCTGTATGATGACTGGACAGATAGTTATAATGGCGATGACAGCTATGCCACCATTTTCAAAGCTCATGACGGACGTGAGGATTTCAACAGTGCTTTGAACTGCATTGAGCAGATGATTGACGGATGTACTGATATTGCCAGCGAGGTGGGCTCTTCTAAGATCGGTGAACCATACGACCTCTATGTAAGTGGTGATACAGAAGGTGCTCTCTATGCTGTGGAGTCTTGGTATAGCTGGCACTCTCGTGAAGACTATCGCAACAACATTTATTCTATCCGCAATGCTTATTTCGGATCTCTGGATGGAACAGTGAATGACAATTCTATGTCGGCTGTTGTTAAGTCAGTAGATCCAGAATTGGATGCAGAAGTGACTGCTGCCATCAATGCAGCTGCTGAAGCTATTATGGCCATCCCTCAACCATTCCGTAACAACATCAACAGCACCCAAGCTGCAGCTGCAATGGATGCATGTGGTGATTTGGAAACTATTCTGGACGAGGAGTTGAGACCATTCTTTACAAATACGGCAGCCATCAATACCAACGCAGTGCTTGATCCAGTGGTTCAGCAATATGTTGACGGTGTAGTGATTCCAACCTACACAGAATTGAAAGCCAAGAATTCTGCTCTGCACGATGCCGTGTCTGCTTTCCAAGCCAATCCTTCTAATGCAGGTTTTGTGGCATGTTGCAATGCATGGCTGGATGCCCGCACTCCTTGGGAGTCAAGTGAAGCCTTCCTCTTTGGCCCAGTAGCCGACAAGGGTCTTGATCCTAATATGGATAGCTGGCCACTCGATCAGGTCGCTATTGTGAACATCCTGAAGTCACAAGACTGGGCAGCGATGGAGTGGGAAGGTGACTATGATGAAGATGATGAGGCCATTGCTTCCAAGCAGGAAGTTCGTGGTTTCCATACTTTGGAATTCCTCATCTTCAAGGATGGTCAGCCACGTACCATAAACAATTGATTTGATTATTAGAAAGATTTATATATCTTTGCAAAACTTTTAGAAAAGCGAAGGCTGAATGCGCTGTGTGTTCAGTCTTCACTTTTGGCGTTTATAATAATTATTACTTTATGAATCGTTTTGTTAGACTTATTTTGCTCGTCATGGGGGTGGGGATGCTGGTTTCTTGTGATGAAGCGGGCGATCAGATTACGGCTGAAGAGATAGAGATTCCTGTGGGTTATGCCTTGTCGGCTGGAACATCTACAGTGTTCTTTAACTCTGCCGTGGCTTATGACCAACCTGCCAGATGGGTATCAGGGGTGTATGATTCCCGTTTTAATCGTGGCGATCGCCTCTATGACAATGTGAAAACCATTGACAACAACGGACACATGGGCGGTCTGGGTCCTGTCTATGCAGGCTACAGCTGTGGCAGTTGCCATCGCAATGCTGGTCGCACAGAGCCTACGTTGTGGTCGCAAGGCGGTTCTGGCACCTATGGTTTTACTTCAGCCCTTATCTACATCACTCGTAAGAATGGAGCATTCTTTCAAGATTATGGACGCGTGATTCACGACAATGCCATATATGGCGTGAAGCCTGAAGGAAAACTGAAAGTGACCTATGATTTTGAGAAATTCACCTTTCCCGATGGAGAAGAATATGAGTTAGCCAAACCCAATTATGAGATTTATGAGTGGTATGCAGACAGCATCCGTCCTGAAGACCTCTTCTGCACGGTTCGTATTCCGTTGCGCCATGTAGGCATGGGACAGATCATGGCTATTGACCGTAATGAAATTGAAGAATTGGCTCGTAGGAGCAACTACCCAGAATATGGTATTAGTGGCCGTGCCAACTACATCAACGAACGTGGCAAGTTGCAACTGGGCCTGGGCGGGAATAAGGCTCAGCATGCCGACTTGACTGTAGAGCTTGGTTTCTCCAGCGATATGGGACTCACCAACAGCCGCTATCCAGAAGAAATCTGCGAAGGACAGGCACAAATCAGCCAAGGTAGCATGATGGGCTTGCTCTATGACCAACTGGATGTCTCTACAGAAGATATGGAGAACGTAGACCTTTACATGCAATGTCTTGGCGTTCCTGCACGTAGAAATGTCAACGATCCAGCTGTGATACATGGCGAGCAGTTGTTCTATCAGGCTAAATGTCATCTTTGCCATGTCACCACACTCCATACGCAGCCACGTGGCTCTACGCTGCTTAATGGCACGGAGCTGCCTTGGTTGGGAGGACAAGTGATTCATCCATATTCCGACTTCCTGCTGCACGACATGGGGTCTGAGATTATGGGCGTGGGTTTGAACGATAACTATGTCAGTGGTTTGGCACGAGGCAATGAGTGGCGCACCACTCCTCTGTGGGGCGTAGGCCTTCAGCAGCGTGTCAATGGACATACCTACTTCCTTCACGACGGGCGTGCTCGCAATTTCGTTGAAGCCATCATGTGGCATGGTGGAGAGGGTGAGGCATCCAAGAATCTGTTCAAGAAGATGTCGAAGGCCGACCGTGATGACTTGATATCATTCTTAAAATCATTATAACAACAAGACTATAACATAGGAAATTATGAAAAAATATCTGATGATGTGTCTTTTGATGCTGCTCCCATTGGCAGTGATGGCACAATATGAAGAAGAGAGTGAGAATGGCGTGGTTTCGTTGGCAGGGCGTGAAGGCTTCTCCATCGAATCGAAGAAGGGTGATTTTGTATTTAAGCCCTACCTGCTGGTGCAGACGGCTGGAAAGTTCAATTATTACGACGATGAAGGTCTGGACAAGGCCTACAATCAAGACAACGTGGCCAATTCGGGCTTTTCTATCCCTTATGCTGTGCTGGGTTTCACAGGCAAGGCTTTCGGAAAGGTGACGTTCAACTTGTCTATCAATGCAGCAGGTAGCGGTGGCGCCCTGTTGCAGCAAGCATGGTTCGACTATGCCGCCAGTGAGAAATTCGCTGTTCGCCTGGGTAAGTTCAAGACTCCATATACCCATGCCTATCTCACCACGCTGGGTGAAACACTGATGCCAGTGATACCTACTTCATTGACAGCTCCTGTCATTATGCCATATTCACTCAATGCTGTGACACCTAACTTCGGAACGGGTTTCGATCTGGGTATCGAGATCCATGGCTTGCTGAATAAGGTGGGCTATGAATTGGGCATCTTCAACGGCACAGGGGCTTCTGTCAATACCGCTGGCAAGACCTTCAGCGACGATTGGCACATCCCTTCACTGCTCTATGCAGGACGTCTCACCTATATGCCAAAGGGTGTAATGCCTCAGACGCAAGGTAATCCTAACCGCCTGCACGAGGATAAGATTCTCTTTGGCGTGTCTTCTTCGCTCAATGTGGAAAGTGAGAGTGAGAGCACCAACGATTTCCGCGCTGGCTTGGAGTTTGCCATGCTGAAGAACAAGCTCTATCTGGCAGCCGAGCTCTATTACATGAATGTGGGCTTCACAGATCGCATGAAAATAAATGATAGCTACAACTACTGGGGTGGCTATGTGCAGGGTGGCTATTTCGTGGCTCCACGCCTGCAGGCAGCTGCACGCTACGATTTTATGGATCGCAACGGTATGGATAAGAAAGGACTTCTTAATATGCCAGCTGTGGGTGTGAACTACTTCTTCCCCAATAGTAACCTGAAGTTGCAGGCTATGTATCAGTATATTGGACGTACAGGACACTCCACCCAACTTGATCGTGATATTGATGACTTGGGACTGTCTACCCACTCAGCTACCGTCATGCTGCAGTATAGTTTCTAAAATAGGGAGCAATGAAGAACTATCTTTCTATAATACTTGCGTGTTCTTCTCTGCTCTTTGGCATGACAGCCTGTGATGAGGGGAGGATTTACGAAGAAGAGTCCATCGTAAACCAGGAAGGACGCACCGTCAATCTGGTGGCTCATCTCACTGGAGTCGGGTCATGGCCAGACACAAGCTACTTTATAGAAATAGCAGGCTTTGAAGAAGGCAATGACTATGCAGCTATTTCTAAGATTGTACCTGCTCCTGCTACAGAGGGAGGTGAAGTGAACGTTCAGCTTATGGGCATCAAGGAGAATGTCACTCATGTGGAGTTTTGTGTGCTGAACCGTTTGAGAAAGCACATCCTTAGCTTTTATAGTATTGATGAGGCCACGCTGAAATCATCCAGCACCATCAACGTGGACGCAGGAACACTCGATGTGGGAATGTTCAGCACCATACAAGATCAGGTATTCTCTACCACCTGTGCCAACTGCCATGGAGCTGCCACTTCAGCAGCAGCTGGTCTTTATCTCACAGAAGGCAGAAGTTATGAGGCATTGGTAGGCGTACCTTCTACCAAGGTTGAAGGCCTGAATATAGTTGAGCCAGGCCAAGCAGATGAGAGCGTCTTGTATCAGGCTATTTCTACAGATATTTCAGTGGCAAATAGTTGGAGATATAATCATACTGCAGAGGTCGTGAATGAGGATATTCTAACGTTGATTAGAACATGGATTAACAATGGGGCTAAAAAATAGGGATTTATTTTATGAGCAATAGACAACAACGGGTTTTTGATTTAGATAAGACAAAAGTAGAAATAAATAGTTTCAGAACTGAAGGAGGCGTGGCAGAGCATCATGTGATGATACATGTCACAGATGCGAAGTTGAGTTTCACAGAGCAGCTGACTGCCGTCTTTCAGGCTTATGATGCCGTCCTCGCTACGCATTGCAGTGGGGCACAGTCGGTCTTCAAGCGATACTACCTCAGTGATGCAGCCAATCAGACAAATACCCTGTTGGGCATGAATACAGAGGGTTGTGAATGCGCGGTTTCCATCGTGCAGCAAGCGCCACTCAACGGTACTAAGATTGCTTTGTGGTGCTACCTGATAGAAAATGTCGTGGGTAATATGCTCGGTAATGACATGTACGAAGTGCGTCGTGGCAACTATCGCGACCTTTGGTCGGTAGGGAACCTGAATAAAGCAGCCAATTCGGAATACCAGACGCGCCTGCTGCTGAGCGACTATGTGGTGAAGCTCAATGAACAAGGGCTCAAACTGGCTGACAACTGCGTGCGTACGTGGTTCTTTGTACATGATATCGACCATAACTATACGGGGGTGGTGAAAGCCCGCAACGAAGTGTTCAAGACACAAAACCTTACGTCGCAGACCCATTTCATTGCCAGTACAGGCATTGGCGGAGGCAATCCGCAGGCAGAGTCGTTGGTACTTATGGATGCCTATGCTGTGGAAGGTTTGCAACCTGGGCAGATGAAATACCTCTATGCCCGTACGCACCTCAATCCAACCTATGAATATGGGGTGAGCTTCGAGCGTGGCACCTATGTAGACTATGGCGATCGCCGCAAGGTTTACATCTCTGGCACTGCCAGCATCAACAATAAGGGAGAAATCATGTATGAAGGCGACATCCGCAAGCAGACAGCCCGTATGCTGGAGAATGTGGAGATGCTGCTGAAGGAGGCTGAGTGTACCTACGCAGACGTTGACCAGATGACGGTCTATCTGCGTGATCCAGCCGACTATCAGGTGGTGAAGGAGATCTACGAGCAGCGCTTCCCAGGCACCCCAAAGGTGCTGGTGAATGCCTTCGTCTGTCGTCCGGGATGGCTCATCGAGATGGAGTGCATGGCCACGAAGCAGGCTGCCAATCAGGCTTATCCAAGATTCTAAAATAATACAAATGGACAAATACAAGCTGCTGACAAAGTTGGTTTGGCTCCTCATGCTGGCACTCATCGTGCTGCTGGGAACCACTACCTTCATCGAACAATTCCAAGGGGCTGATTACACTAGTGCCCACATCTACCACACCTATTGGTTTTGTGGCTGCTGGGCGCTTGTCGCCTTGCTGGGCACTTGGGTGCTCATTCGCAGTGCCATCTGGCACAGGCTGCCTCTGCTGCTGCTTCACTGCTCTTTCCTTATCATCCTCATAGGAGCTATGATAACCTTCGAGTGGGGCAAGCAGGGCGAGATGCATCTGCGTCCAGGTATGCAGGTAGACAACTATGTCGACTATGAGACAGGTGAGCCACAGCGATTGCCCTTCACTTTCACCCTCGATACGTTCGTCATAGAAACCTATCCAGGTACCCGTATGCCTTCCGACTATGTGAGCTACCTCACCTATCAGCTGGAGGGGCAGGGTGAGCAGCAGGCCATGATTTCTATGAACAATATCCTGAAGCTTCAGGGCTATCGCTTCTACCAGTCGTCGTTCGATGATGACCAGCTGGGCAGTTGGCTTGCTGTGAACTATGATTCGTGGGGCACAGGTGTCACCTATTTGGGCTATGCCCTCTTAGGCCTGTCAATGATCTGGACGCTGCTCTCCAAGAAAGAAGAGTTCCGTCGACTGCTTCGTCATCCGCTGCTGAAGAAAGGCAACCTCTTCTTGCTGTTCCTGCTGCTGGGCATATCTACCCAGTCGCTTCAGGCACAGACGCGCAACCTGCCTGTGCTCAATCGCACTCAGGCCGACTCGCTGAGTCGGGTGCAGGTGATGTACCAGAATCGTGTGGTGCCCCTCAACACCTTGGCGCGCGACTTTGTGCAGAAGATCTATGGGCGTGCGTCCTATCATGGCTTCACAGCAGAGCAGGTGGTGGGTGGTTGGCTGCTCAGTCCTGAGGCATGGTCGAAAGAACCGTTCATCAAGGTGAAGAGCGCTGCGCTGAAGAAAGAGTTGGGCATAACCGATGGCTATGTCACTCTGGAGAGCCTCTACGAGGGTGAGGACTACAAGCTACAATCCCTCTGGTCGTCTGTGCAGAACGAGCCACAGAACCAATTGGCTAAGGGCATCCTCGAGATCGATGAGAAGATAGGTCTCATCAAGATGCTGCAGGGAGGCACCCTCATCAAGCCCGTCTCAGAGATGCCTCATGTGCAGCCCGTCAGTGCTACCCGCCTACAGGCAGAGCTCCTTTACAACAAGATTCCTTTCACCAAGCTGCTCTTCATGGCACTCCTCACCCTGGGCTTCCTCTCCTTCTTCTGGATGCTCTATAAAGGGACAAAGAGGGGGGACGCTAAGAACGATGAACCCTCAAATGCTCATTACATCACCACCTTCTTCCGCCTCGCCCTCTGGGCAGCCCTCCTGTTCCACCTCGCGGGCTACCTGCTGCGCTGGTACATAGGAGGCAGGATGCCACTCAGCAATGGCTATGAGACCATGCAGTTCTTGGCCCTCAGCATTCTGGTGCTGGCCGTGCTGTTGCACAGACGCTTCCCCTTCACCATCACCTTCGGCTTCCTGCTGGCAGGCTTCACCCTGCTGGTGTCCTACCTGGGGCAGATGAATCCGCAGATCACGCCTCTGATGCCTGTGCTGGCCTCTCCGCTGCTCAGTGCCCACGTGTCCGTCATCATGGTGGCCTACGCCCTGCTGGCGTTCAACCTCTTCAACGGCATCTTGGCGCTCATACAGATACATCGCTATGGCGAGGCCGACGAGCGTGTGGCGCAGCTCACCGTGCTCTCCCGCCTGTTGCTCTATCCTGCCACCTTCTTCTTGGGAGCAGGCATCTTCCTCGGAGCCGTGTGGGCCAATGTGTCATGGGGCAGCTACTGGTCGTGGGATCCCAAGGAAGTGTGGGCCCTCATCACCTTCCTCATCTACGGAGCCGCCTTCCACCAGCAGAGCCTCCCGTGGCTGCGTCGTCCCCGTTGGTTCCACCTGTTTATGATTCTGGCATTCCTCTCCATTCTCATGACCTATTTTGGCGTGAACTACGTGCTGGGAGGCATGCACAGCTATGCAGGCTGAGCGTTTTTACCTACTAATTATTATCCTTCTGAGGCATTATACCTATTTTGTGGGATTGCCCACGTGGTCAGAACCCACTACCTTTGCATCAGAGATTTATGAATTAGTTAGTCATAATTACGTAACCACTTTATTTGGAAATAATCATCCTTGCCAAAGCCGATGTGAATCGTCTGGAAGCAGGGATTTTCCTTTTTTACAGACCCCATCCTTTTTTCATATCAAATATATTCCTATCTTTGCAACACAAGAAGAAATAAAAGTATAAATCAGAATCCGATATGAAAAAGACTATCCTTTCATTCGTGCTGCTTGCAGCCATCTCCTGTGGCGTGTCTGCACAGGTTTCCAATGAGCGCGACCATCGCACCAACCCTGATCGCTATTACCTGAACTACGAGGATGTGGCCAGCAGCCTCAAACTGCTCCCTCCGCCACCCGAAGTCACCAGCATCCAGTTCCTCTGGGACGATGCCCAGTACAAGAAGGGCAAGATGCTGCGCTCCTCTGCCCGTGGCGAGCAGGCCATCAAGGATGCCTCTCCAGGAGCCGACAGCTTCTCCGATGCCTTCGGTATAGAGATCAACCAGGAGAATACTCCAGAGATCTACAAGCTCATCAACACCATGCGCGAGGATGCGGGCGACCTCTCCACCCGTGAGGCGAAGAACTACTACATGCGTCCGCGCCCCTACATGTTCTACAGCGAAGACACCTCCGTGCCAGGCGCTCAGCGAGGACTCAGCACCAACGGCTCCTATCCCTCTGGCCATACAGCCATTGGTTGGGCCACTGCCCTGGTGCTGGCAGAGATCAATGTAGACAATCAAGACACCATCTTGAAGCGAGGCTATGAGATGGGGCAGAGCCGAGTCATCAGCGGTTTCCACTTCCAGAGCGATGTCGATGCAGGTCGCCTGGTTTCCGCTGCCGTTGTAGCCCGCCTCCACGCCAACGATGATTTCAATGCCCAGCTCAAGAAAGCCAAGAAAGAATTCCAGAAGCTGAAGAAAGCAGGCAAGATTCAGAAAGTTGTAGTAGAATAAAAAACCACCAGCCTGCTTTTCTGAAGTTTGGCTGGTGGATGACATTCTTCTATTGTTCAATTACAATAGTATCATCATCGTACAGTATTTTCTAGCCTTCTTTATCAGGATCTTCGCCCTCAAAGGGTAATTCCCCCAGAAACTTGTCGAAGTCACTACGGAACAAGCGATCTTGCACGATGCGGTAGCGCTCAAACTCCGTTTCGGCATGGAGCACCGCCTCCTTATGACTCACGCTTCCAGCATCAGTCAGCAATGGACGTTCGTCGCTTGTCAGATAGGCATCTATACGCTGGGCCCAGTCCTCCATTGTCATGGGGATATGCCGCTTGGCACGGCTCTCTGCAAACTCCAGCACAGCTGTGACGATGCGCCCCATATCCTCCAACTCCATCTGCTTCAGGTAGTTCTTGGCTATCACCACATCAGTCTTCACTATCTTCCCGTCTGGCGCGTTCTCCCAAGAGGTCAGTCCCATGTGCTCCTTATCGGCATCGGCCCTATCCATTATCAGTTCTGCTGCCGTATGCCCATGCACGGCATAGTGCATCTTGTTCTGAACCATTTCGAAGAATCGCCTGGTAGTAGGCGCATCACGATTATAGTCCACCGATGTGGCATAGATGTCTGTCAGTTTCTGATAGAAGCGCCGCTCACTGAGGCGTATTTCCCGAATCTCAGCCAGCAGGTGCTCGAAGTAGTCTTCTCCGAGAAACGTTCCATTCTCCATGCGTTTCTTGTCGAGGACGTAGCCACGAATGGCATACTGGCGCAGCACGCTGGTTGCCCATTGGCGGAACTGAGTGGCACGAATGCTGTTTACGCGATAGCCCACAGCGATGATAGCGTCAAGACTATACATCACCACCAAACGCTTTACCTCACGAGTGCCTTCCTGCTGAACTGTTTCCATTTTGGAAATAGTTGCCTCCTGCTTCAACTCTCCTGTTTCAAATACATTTGCTAAGTGCTTGCTGACAGCAGGCACTCCCACATCGAAGAGTGCTGCCATCGCTTTCTGTGTAGCCCAGATGTTCTCATCTTTGTAGTACACTTCTACCCCCTGCTCCTTATTCTCCAGCTGGAAAATAAGGAACTCCGCAGTGCTATTTCTTATCTCGTGCTTCTTTACCATCTTTGGTTAGATTTCTTCCATTTCACCCTAATTCGTTCTTTGGATACAAAAATACAGTTTTTTATTTATTTGCCAACCATTTTCTGCCATAAAACGGTGCATAGCTCTCGTGGTCACTGTTACGTAGTATGAGCCTTTCTCCAGTGGTGTAAGTCCAGCACTTCTGCCCCCTCCAGATGGCTGAGCACCTCTGCTTCATCCACGAAATGCACTTTCAAGACAGCAGAGCTTGGAAAGCGATTGAAGAAGATGTCATTGCTCATGTAGAGCTTCACAGACAGCACCTCTTTAGATGCTGTGGCTGCATTATAGAACTTCAGTATGCTGGGCAGCACGCGAGGCAGCACTTTGATGCCAGTCTTGCCACTATGGAGTTTCATGAGAGCCACCACATGATAGCGCTGCTTCTTGTCTATCAGCTGTTCACGCTGCTCTGCTGAACCCTTGAACGAAACCGTGATGTTTCTGCCATATTTCTCATTGATAGTCTTCATCAGGCGAGTGAACAGAGGTCCGTGCGAAGATGCATCTTCCAGCCTATTCAGCCCTATATAATAATGTATCATCTCATGAATCAGCGTATCTTCCACTTCATTTTCAGGCAAGTCAAGGCGCATATTGATGCGGAGTCTAAAGTCGTAATACTCCACCTTCCCATCGCTCCCTCTCCTTCTCTTCCAGACGCATTTCCCAAGAAATGTCTTTGCGTCAGAAAGCACGATTGGTATTTTGGGGAGTTTACCAGCAAATATCAGCTGGTTAAACTCCTCAAACTTCGTTTCTATGTATGGTATGGTAGGTATCATGTCTTTGTTCTTCATGCAAGGTGAGGCCGTTCATTTGTAGCGATGTCTTATGTCTATCAGTATTTGCCTATGTTCTCTATGTAAGCCCCAAAATTGCGATAATCACTATCCTTGATGTATTTCTTTTTTCCTTCAGGAATCCGAGGATTCTCTTTGAGCCCATCCTTACGAAACCAATCCAGAATTCCCGCTTTCATATAGTAGCACATCATGAACGCACGTATGCCTGATTCTGGAGCATATTCGTCTCTATAGTTATTGAACTTTCCAAGATTGTAAACCCTATACACATCTGCTTTCTCCCAATCATTCTTTTCACTCTCTGGCAGCTTATTCCATGCTTTTTTTTGCTTTGAGTAAGATATTGTCCCTATATTTGTTTTGCAGAAGTCCAATGGCGACTCCCCCCAGAAAGACTGCAACGAATAGTATCACTAAGCCTATTGAGAACGGGTCACCTCCAAATGCCGCTAACACTATAATTACCACGGCAAAAATTGCTAACCAAACGAAAAAGTTTTTTATGAGCTGGAATATCATGGTATCCTCCTTTCTTAAAAACTCCCTTTAAGAGCTCTTTAAAATAAAGCCCCCCGAAGGGAGCTTGAGCTTCGGTATATCTCACCCGAGCGGGATTACATTGCAAATATAAAAGGTCTTGCTGAAATATCCTAATAATTCCATCTTTTCCTACGCCTGTTAATTCTTTTCACTTTTATAATTCATGTATTTCGACATCATGAAACTTTTGGACTACAGTCAAAAAATAAGGGAAATGAGTTCCCCATTGGTTATACACAACTACTTTTGTGCCATCATTAAGCGTAATAATATCCTCAGTATCTAAGAAGAAACGCTTCCTAAGATCAGGCTGCCTTTCTATTTTACCCATAATGTCATCATATTTCCTGACTACACCATGCATATAGCTATTGCTCAAAGATGAAGGGAAACGCTCTTCAAGCTCATCCAGCGTGATATTAGGATGGCTCTTTACGTAATCTTTTACAACAGCTAATACGAATCTGCGCTTATTCAAAGGAAGCCCTCCGTCAAAAGAATACTTTCTCGTATCACGAGTATTTAGCCTGAATATTTCACACTAAAAATAAAAAAGTGAGGTTTTTTAACGCTATCTCTTTGGTAATCAGAGAGAAAAGTGTTAATTTTGTAGTGCAAAAA
>CALAEY010000067.1 GCA_937891085.1 uncultured Prevotellaceae bacterium
TGCCTATATGGAGGCTCGCAAGCTGACGCAGGAGTTCATCGACGACTTCCTGGGTTACTTCATGGATCCTACCAACAAGCACATGTCTTCACTGCTGCTGAAGTGCGGTCTGCCTGGCGGTATGATGGGTTCTATGATGGCCGATATGAAGGGCATGATGCCAGTGATCAACATGTCACTCAAGGCACAGGGTAAGCCAGAGATGACGCTTGATGAGGTGGTGATCAAACTGTTCGATGAGGTAGAGTATGTATGGCCTAAGGTTGGTTATCCTCCACTGGTAACCCCATTCAGCCAGTACGTGAAGAACATCGCACTGATGAATATTCTGGCCGAAGCACAGGGCAAGCCTCGCTACAGCCTGCTCACCGATAAGAGCATCTGGGGTATGATTCTGGGCAAGAGCGGTCATCTGCCAGGCGAAGTGGCTCCAGAGATCAAGGAGCTTGCCAAGGAGCAGGGTCTGGAATTCTTCACAGGCGACGTTCAGGCACTCTATCCAGACAATATGGACGACTTCCGCAAGGAGATGAAGGAGAATGGCTGGGAAACTGGTCCAGATGATGAGGAACTCTTTGAGTTCGCCATGCACCCAGAGCAGTACCGTCCATTCAAGAGCGGCGTAGCTAAGGAGCGCTTCGAGGCCGACCTTCAGAAGGCTAAGGATGCCGCTATGGCTAAGCAGGGCTTCAGCATGGAAGACGTGCTCAAGATGAAACGTGCCAAGGCTGAGCCTATCGAGGCATTGGAGAAGGGACAGATCTTGTGGGAGATCGACCGCGAGCAGCAGTCTATCGCACCAACCGTTGGTACTAAGTACAAGGAGGGTGACCATTTCTGCTACATCCAGACACCTTGGGGCTTGAAGGAAATCTTCGCCAACTTCACCGGTAAGATCATCGAGGTTTGCGTGAAGCAGGGTGAGACTGCCGATAAGGGCGATGCATTGGCCTACATCGAGCGTACCGATAATAAGGAATAGTTTTTTTACCTAGTAATAGAATTTTAAATTGTTTGGTTTGGGGTGTGTCAATGCCTATTTTGACACGCCCCATTCTTTTAAATCCAAAATCTGACGATATGAAAAGACACTTACTTACCATCGCCTTGTGCGCTGCAGTCAGTGCAGGGGCTCAGGCGCAGACAGCAGGCGGGGGCATCAGTGCCCAGATGCTGCAGCAGCTCAAGCAGAGCTATCAGGAAACGCCGTCTGACAAGGCCATCCGCAATGCCATAGGCAGCAACGATATCCGTGCCTTGGCACTCAATCAAGACAATCTCAAGGCCATGGATACCCACTTCTCCATCCGCGTGGATTCCAAGGGTATCACCGACCAGAAGTCCTCTGGGCGCTGCTGGCTGTTTACGGGTCTTAACATCATGCGCGCCAAGGCCATAGCTAAGTATGACCTGCCAACTTTCGAGTTCTCGCAGAACTACCTTTTCTTTTATGACCAGCTGGAGAAGGCCAACCTCTTCTTGCAGGGTATGATAGACACTGCCGACAAGGCCATTGACGACCAGATGGTGAGCTGGCTGTTCCAGCATCCATTGAGCGATGGCGGTACCTTCTGCGGCGTGGCCGATCTGGCCATGAAGTACGGCTTGGTGCCTAAGGACGTGATGCCAGAGACCAACAGCAGCGACAACACTTCACGTATGGCGAGCCTCATTTCCGAGAAACTCCGTGAGTTCGGCTTGGAGCTGCGCGACATGAAGGGCAAGCGCGCTGCCGATATCCAGGCTAAGAAGACGGAGCAGCTGCAGACCATTTACCGCATGCTGGCCCTCAATCTGGGCGTGCCTCCTACCGAGTTCGACTTCACCCGCCGCAATGCCAAGGGCGAGCCTGTTGAGGTAGAGCACCACACCCCGATGACCTTCCTTCAGAAATACGGTGACACTGGCTTGCTCACCAACTATGTGATGCTGATGAACGACCCAACCCGCGAGTATTACAAAACCTATCAGATCAATTACGACCGCCATACCTATGACGGCAAGGACTGGACCTACCTCAACCTGCCTATCGATGAGATCAAGGAGATGGCCATCGCCTCGCTGAAAGACAACACCGCCATGTATTTCTCATGCGATGTGGGTAAGTTCGCCAACAACCAGCGCGGTCTGCTCGACATAAACAACTATGACTACGGCTCGTTGATGGGCACCACCTTCGGCATGGACAAGAAGCAGCGCATCCAGACCTTCCAAAGCATGTCTAGCCACGCCATCACCTTGATGGCCGTAGACCTGGATCAGAGCGGCAAGCCCACCAAGTGGATGGTAGAGAATAGCTGGGGACCAGCCAGCGGTTATCAGGGCCACCTCATCATGACCGATGAGTGGTTCAACGAGTACATGTTCCGCCTCGTGGTAGAGACCAAGTACGTGCCCGCCCGCCTTCAGGAAATGTTCAAGCAGAAGCCAACCCTCCTGCCAGCTTGGGACCCTATGTTTGCTGAGGAAGATTGACCTTGTCTCCTATTCGGAGTGAAGATAAAGAGGAAGAATTTGCATTTTTCATGCAATTACTTCCTCTTTTGTTTTTAAGGTGTGTTATTATTTCTTAACTTTGCACCAAATTATAAAAACCTTTATATTAATATAAACGCATGGCAAATGTAATTAAATTACGCAAAGGCCTTGACATCAACCTGAAAGGCAAACCCGCTGCGGAATTACTGAAGGTAGAAGAGCCTGGTTTCTATTCGTTGGTACCAGACGATTTCACCGGTGTGACTCCGAAGGTGGTAGTCAAAGACGGACAGAGTGTTTTGGCCGGGGAACCCTTGTTTATTGACAAGAACAACCCTGAAGTAAAGTTTGTATCACCCGTTAGCGGCGTAGTTGCAAGCGTAGAACGCGGTGCGCGTCGAAAGGTGATGAACATCATTGTGGAGGCCGACAAAGACCAGAAGTCAGTTGACTTCGGTAAGAAAGACCCTTCAAAGATGTCGGCAGAAGAGCTGAAGACCCTCCTCTTGGAGGCTGGTCTGTTTGCCTTCTTCCGTACTCGTCCTTACGACGTGATTGCTGCTCCTACCCAGTCTCCGAGAGCCATCTTCGTATCGGCTTTCGACAGTGCGCCTCTGGCACCCGATTTCGAGTTCCAACTTCAGGGTGAGGAAGCTAACTTCCAGACGGGCTTGGCCGCCCTCTCAAGAATTGCCAAGACTTATCTCGGCATCAGTGTGAAACAAAAATCAGCTGCTCTCACGCAGGCACAGGGCGTGGTGGTGACCGCATTCGACGGTCCTCATCCAGTTGGCAACGTGGGCGTGCAGATCAATCACGTAGCTCCTGTTTCTAAGGGCGAAGTGGTTTGGACCATCGGCGCAGAGGCAGTGATCTTCATCGGCCGCTTGCTCAATACCGGTAAGCTCGACCTCACCCGCACCGTGGCTGTGACGGGCTCAGAGGTGCTGAAGCCAGCCTATGTGAAGCTGAAGGTGGGCGCCAAGCTCGATAAGGTCTTCGCTGGCAAGGTGGCCACAGACAAGAACCTGCGCTACATCAGCGGCAACGTGCTCACGGGCAAGCAGATCACTCCAGATGCCTATCTGGGTGCCTTCCACGCTCAGCTCTCCGTGATCCCAGAGGGTAACGATGAGAATGAGTTCCTCGGTTGGATCATGCCACGTACCGACCAGTTCAGTGTGAACCGCTCATACTTCAGCTGGCTGCAGGGCAAGAAGGAATATACGCTCGATGCACGTGTGAAGGGTGGTGAGCGCCACATGATCATGTCTGGCGAGTATGACAGCGTATTCCCTATGGACATCTATCCAGAATACCTGGTGAAAGCCATCATCACTGGTGACATCGACAAGATGGAAGCCCTGGGTATCTACGAGGTAGCTCCTGAAGACTTTGCACTCTGCGAGTTTGTCTGCTCTTCCAAGGTAGAAGTACAGCGCATCGTGCGCACCGGTTTGGACAACCTGCGCAAGGAAATGGCTTAAAGGATGTAATTAATGTTTTAACAATAGATAGTAAATGAAAGCGTTAAGAAATTATCTCGATAAGATAAAGCCGAGCTTCGAGGAAGGCGGCAAGCTGCACGCATTCAGGTCGGTGTTCGACGGATTTGAGACATTCCTCTTCGTCCCAAACACCACGGCCAAGTGCGGTACGCACATCCATGACGCCATAGACAGCAAGCGCATCATGTCCATGGTGGTCATCGCCCTCATTCCTGCCATGTTGTTCGGTATGTATAACGTGGGCTATCAGCACTACACTGCCGTTGGTGAGCAGGGCGGTTTCTGGGCCATGTTTTTCTATGGTTTCTTGGCAGTGCTGCCAAAGATCATCGTTTCTTATGTAGTGGGCTTGGGCATTGAGTTCGTCGTAGCTCAGTGGAAGCACGAGGAGATTCAGGAAGGATTCCTGGTGACAGGTTTCATCATTCCGCTCATCGTGCCTGTGGAGTGCCCATTGTGGATTCTGGCTGTTGCCACTGCCTTCGCAGTGATCTTCGCCAAGGAGGTGTTCGGCGGTACGGGTATGAACGTGTTCAACGTGGCCCTGATCACCCGTGCATTCCTCTTCTTCGCCTATCCAGCCAAGATGTCGGGTGATGCCGTTTGGGTGTCTGGCGACACCATCTTCGGTCTGGGCGGCAAGGCTGTCGACGGCCTCACAGTGGCCACCCCTCTGGGTCAGGCTGCCACGGGCGTAGACGTCACCTATTCACTGCCAGATATGATCACAGGTTTCATCCCTGGTTCTATCGGTGAGACCAGCGTCATCGCCATTGCCATCGGTGCAGTGATCCTGCTCTGGACGGGCGTGGCCAGCTGGAAGACCATGTGCTCAGTGTTTGTAGGTGGTGCCGTGATGGGCATGATCTTCAATGCTGTAGGTCCAAGCACCGAGATCGCTCAACTGCCTTGGTATGAGCATCTGGTGCTGGGTGGCTTCTGCTTCGGTGCCGTGTTCATGGCCACAGACCCTGTGACCTCTGCACGCACAGAGACTGGTAAGTACATCTATGGTTTACTCATCGGTGCCATGGCAATCATCATCCGCGTGCTCAATCCTGGTTATCCAGAGGGCATGATGATGGCCATCCTGCTGATGAACGTGTTTGCTCCGCTGATCGACTACTACGTGGTTCAGAGCAACATCAACCGTCGTGCAAAACGTGCCGTATTGTCTAACAAATAAATGCCAGAATTGACGATGAAAACAAATAGTAATACCTATACTATCATTTACGCTGCGGTAATGGTTGTTATCGTGGCCTTCCTGCTGGCATTCGTTAGCTCTGCCCTCAAGAGCAAGCAAGACCAGAACGTAGAGCTGGATACAAAGAAGCAGATTCTCTATTCACTGAACGTTCGCGACATCAACGATGCCAATGCACAGTACAATCAGTACATCAAGAAAGACTGCGTGATGACCCCCGCAGGTGAGTTGCAAGACTACAACGGCAAGTTCATCACCGGTTTCGAGAAAGACGCCAAGAGCAATGGCAACTACCATGTGTTCGTGGCCGAGGTAGATGGTCAGACCAAGTATATCTTCCCAGTCTATGGCGCAGGCCTTTGGGGAGCTATCTGGGGCTATGTGGCACTGAACGATGACAAGGATACCGTCTATGGTACCTACTTCTCACATGCCAGCGAGACTCCGGGTCTGGGTGCTGAAATCGCCACCGAGTGGTTCCAGAACTCCTTCATCTCTAAGAAAGTGCTCAACGCCGGCAAGGTGGCCCTGAGCGTGGTGAAGAACGGCAATGCCAAGGGCGATGTCAACAAGGTTGACGGCGTATCCGGCGGTACCATGACCAGTAACGGTGTAGATGCTATGCTGCGCGACTGCCTGAGCAATTATGAAGTATTTTTAAATAAATAAGGTAGAGGAGGAAAAAGAATATGTCAGAATTATTTTCAGCTAAGAATAAAGAAGTATTCACCACTCCCCTGGGCTTGAACAACCCTGTTACCGTGCAGGTGCTGGGTATCTGTTCAGCACTGGCAGTTACCAGCAAGTTGGAGCCAGCCATCGTGATGGGTCTTTCTGTGACGGTGATTACCGCCTTTGCCAACGTCGTGATCTCCTTGCTCCGCAAGACCATTCCAAACCGCATCCGTATCATCGTGCAGCTGGTAGTGGTAGCAGCGTTGGTAACCATTGTAAGTGAGATTCTGAAAGCCTTCGCTTACGACGTGAGCGTGCAGCTTTCTGTATATGTAGGCTTGATCATCACCAACTGTATCCTGATGGGCCGTCTCGAGGCATTCGCCATGCAGAACGGACCGTGGGAGTCGTTCCTCGATGGTCTTGGCAACGGACTCGGCTATGCGAAGATCCTGCTCATCACCGCATTTGTCCGCGAACTCTTAGGCTCAGGCACCCTGCTGGGTTTCAACATCCTGAATTATGACTTTATCAAGGATTTAGGCTACGTGAACAACGGCTTGATGCTCATGTCACCGATGGCTCTGATCATCGTGGCTTGCATCATCTGGTATCAGCGTGCTCATCACAAAGAATTGCAAGAAAAGTAAATAAAGAAGCATTATGGAACATTTTTTCAGTTTATTCGTACGCTCCATTTTCGTGGACAACATGATATTCGCGTTCTTCCTGGGTATGTGCTCATACCTGGCAGTTTCTAAGAACGTGAAGACTGCGCTGGGCCTGGGTGCTGCTGTTACCTTTGTGATGGTAGTGACTCTGCCAGCCAACTATCTGCTGCAGACCAAGGTTCTCGCAGAAGGCGCACTGGTAGAAGGCGTAGACCTCAGCTTCCTGAGTCTCATCCTCTTCATTGCCGTGATTGCTGCCATCGTGCAGCTGGTAGAGATGCTCGTAGAGCGTTTCAGCCCGTCACTCTACAATGCACTGGGTATCTTCCTGCCTCTGATTGCCGTGAACTGTGCTATCATGGGTCTTTCACTCTTCATGCAGACCCGCATCGGTCTGAACGAGAGCGATCCTAAGTTCATCGGCGGTGTGGCCGACTGCCTTGCCTATGCACTGGGTTCAGGCATCGGTTGGCTGCTGGCCATCGTTGGTCTGGCTGCTATCCGTGAGAAGATGGCTTACTCTGACGTACCTGCCCCTCTCAAGGGTCTGGGTATTACGTTCATCACCGTGGGTCTCATGGCCATGGCATTTATGTGTTTCTCAGGTTTGAACATTTAAAGGAAAGGAATATACAATGAATACAAGTTTAATTTTAGCGAGCATTGGGGTATTCCTTGTAGTCATCCTCGTGCTGGTGATTATGCTGCTGGTAGCCAAGTACTACTTGGTTCCATCAGGAAACGTGAAGATAACTATCAATGGCGGTGACAAGGAGCTGGATGTGCAGAGCGGCAGCACGCTGCTCAACACCCTGGTGACCAACGATGTTCACCTGCCATCTGCCTGCGGTGGCAAGGGCTCATGCGGCCAGTGCAAGTGCCAGGTGCTCGAGGGCGGCGGCGAGATTCTGCCTTCAGAGACCTCACACTTCAGCCGTAAGCAGCAGCAAGACCACTGGCGTCTGGGGTGCCAGGTCAAGGTGAAGAACGACCTGAAGATCAAGATTCCAGAGAGCGTGCTTGGCGTGAAGGAATACGAGTGTACAGTGATTTCAAACAAGAACGTGGCCTCCTTCATCAAGGAGTTCATCGTGCAGCTGCCAGCTGGCGAGCACATGGACTTCGTGCCAGGTTCCTACGCACAGATCCAGATTCCTAAGTATGAAATCGACTATGACAAGGATATCGACAAGGACTCTATCGGCCCTGTCTATCTGCCATCATGGGAGAAGTTCGGCCTCTTTACGCTGAAAGCCAAGAATGACACCCCAACCGTGCGTGCCTACTCTATGGCCAACTATCCAGCCGAGGGCGACCGCTTCATGCTGACCGTTCGTATCGCCACCCCTCCATTCAAGCCAAAACCACAGGTGGGCTTCATGGACGTGCCTCCAGGCATCGCCTCTTCTTACATCTTCTCCCTGAAGCCAGGTGACAAGGTGAAGATGAGCGGTCCTTACGGAGAGTTCCATCCTAACTTCACCTCTGGCCGTGAGATGATCTGGGTAGGTGGTGGTGCCGGTATGGCTCCTCTGCGCGCACAGATCATGCACATGACCAAGACGCTGCAGACTCGTGATCGCAAGATGTCATTCTTCTATGGTGCTCGCTCACTCAGTGAGGTGTTCTACTTGGAAGACTTCTTGCAGATTGAGAAAGACTTCCCTAACTTCAAGTTCTATCTGGCCCTCGACCGTCCAGATCCAGAAGCCGATGCCAAGGGCGTGAAATACACTCCAGGCTTCGTGCATCAGGTGATGTACAGCGAGTACCTGAAAGACCATGAGGCTCCTGAGGATATCGAGTACTACATGTGCGGTCCTGGCCCTATGTCAAAGGCCGTAGAAGGTCTGCTCGACAGTCTGGGCGTACCTCCAGAGATGTTGAGTTTCGACAACTTCGCTTGATACCTTATTTATATAATGAAAGCGGCAGGGTTCACAAGCCTTGCCGCTTTTTTTGCCCTCATGCATTGTGCTATATGCGTGTATGTATTTTCTGAATGTACTGAAATGAAAAAAAACTACGACAAAAATCGACTTCTGTATTCTACGACAAAAAGCATAAATATACAGTCTGGTACTAGCTTCTCTTTCACACACCGAGATGCAAAAATTAAAGGCCATCATTTTCCGCAAGAAAATGAAACTTTCTGGCCGTGTGCTGCGTCTAATGAATAGAAAAACAAAAAAAGTTTCTTTGACCGTGTCACAAACGGCAGCACGCTGCGTACTATAGGTGAAAGAACGATAAAAATGGAGACTGAAATGATGAAAAGAATGATCGTGATGCTGCTTCTGGCAGCTGGAATAGTGGGCACCTCTTGTGCTTCAAACAAGCAGACGGTGGGAGCTACCATCGGTGTGACCAACCTTAAGGCTGGGGTAGTAGAAAAGACGTATAAGCTCAGCGGATTCTCAGGGCTGAAGGTGAGCGGTGACATCAAGGTGCACTACACACAGGGCAACAGCTACGAGGTGCGCATCACCACCGATGAGCGCAAACTGGATAAGCTGGTGGTGGAAGTGCGGGGCAACGACCTTGTGGTGGGCTACAAGCCTCGCAGCAGCTTCAATGGCCGCCTGGAGTCTACACACCTCTACCTCACTTGCCCCAAGATGGAGCGCATAGACAATAGCGGGGCTTGCTCCTTCACCACCGAGGGCTTCAAGGCTGATAGGCTGGAGATAGAAGCATCGGGGGCTACCACGCTGCAGCTGGGCACCGTGCACTGTCAGACGGCTGAAGTGGACAATAGCGGGGCTACGAAGATCTACGGCACACTGGTGGCACAGCAGGTGGAGATGGAGAACAGCGGAGCCACGAAGGGCGAGGTGAAGGTGGAAGCCGACTACTTCGACTTGGAGAATTCTGGCGCCACTACCATGACCTTCGGCTTTAAGGGCAAGCGCATCGACATAGAGAGCAGCGGTGCGGGCAACGTGAACTTGGAGGTGGACTGCCAAGAACTGAGGGCTGGAAACTCAGGCGTGGCTAGTCTGGTGATCACGGGCAGTGCCGATGAGGTGAAGATAGATGGCTCTGGAGTGTCACGCATCAATATCAAGGGACTGAATAAGTACTAATCGCTGCATGACAACCGACGAGTTCATCAAGGAGGCAGAACGCATCCGCCCGAGCCTGTTGCTCTCCGCTCAGCGCTATCTGGAGGCAGAGGATGCTGAGGACGTGGTGCAAGATGCCCTCCTGCGCCTGTGGAACATGCGCGATGAACTCACCCCTCCCATGGTGTCATTGGCGAGGGTGGTGGTCAGGAATCTATGTCTGGACAGGCTGAGGCGGGAGAAGCCCATGCTGCGCCTGGACACACACGAGACGGAGGATCCGCCCGATGAGGAGGTGGGGCAGTGGCAGCGCATAGAGCGACTGATGCACCTGATAGAAGCACTGCCCACCATGCAGCAAACCATCCTGCGCCTGCGTCATGTGGAGGGAATGGAATACAGCGAGATAGCCCGCATCACGGGCAGCCGTGAAGAGACTGTCAGGAAGGCACTGAGCCGAGCCCGACAGGCCATCAGGGAAAAATATCAAAAGGAGGCATAAGATGAATCATGTAGAAGAAATAAGAATGTTGATGGATCGTTTTCTAGAGGCGGATACCACGCTCGAGGAAGAACGGAGGCTCTATGCCTACTTCGCTCAGGCAGAGGTAGATCCTTCCTTGGAAACGTATCGCACCATGATGCAGGACTATGCCGCCTTGATGCCTGTGGAGCAGGTACATCAGCCTGCTAAGCGTGTGACGCTGCAACCTTGGTTCAAGTGGGCATCGCGTATCGCTGCCGTGTTGGTATTGGCATTCCTCGGCACTTGGGGCTATCGCGCCTATGAGACCAGCAAGCTGGAAGAGATCTATGGCGGCAGCTACATGATAGTGAACGGGGAGCGTGTGGACAATCTGCGTGAGATTAAGGCGCAGATAGAGAGCACCTTGCAGTCGGCGCAGGAGATAGAGCGACTGGCGGCTGCAGCTCTGCCTACCGATGTGGAGCAGAGCGTGCTCAGTGAGATAGATGATCCCGCCTTGCGCGAGGAGGTGAACCGAATATTGAACGAATAGAGAGAAAGGATAATGCAATGAGAAAACGTATATACATAGCCTTGTGCCTGCTGTGCTTCACCACTTTCCTAAGGGCACAGAACAGCATCGATGAGGTGGTGGACAACTTTTCCACTGTTGGCAGTTCTACCTACACCTCAGCCATAGAGCGCGACCCTCAGACGCGCCGAGTCATCAAGGTGGTGAAGACGCTTGAGACACGGGGGAAGGTGGTCAGTGACCTTATCGATGCCTTCAACAAGGAGCGCGAGACGGGGTCTTTCAGTCGGAAGGAGGAGAACGATGAGGTGACTATGATCTTGGCCACTGAGAACAAGAGTGGCAATAGGGTATATATGTTCCAATGTCGTGACAAGGGGTATCCTTGGGGCAAGGCTACCATCATCATCAGGCCTAAGTAGGAATCTTCTTTTAACGTTACATACTATGAAAACAACACGTCAGGACTTTTCGTGATGAAAGGTCCTGACGTATTTGTTTTTCATGCCGAGTGACAAGATCAGGGCTTGAGGGCAGACGCGATGCCTTCATCCCAGCGGCAGCCGAAGTAGTGGGTGGCAGTGAGCGACTGCTGGTCGTATACGACCGACCAGAGCGTGGTCTGCGGGTAGCTGGATGCTTGTATGGCTTGCAAGGGAGTGTCACGTCCTGTCAAGGGGAGGAAGCGGGAGGTGACCATGTCGAAGCGCTGGTGCGATTCCCCCGTGTCGTTGCTGAGACGTGCTTCACTCAGACAATGGTTGGTCACTACCTGCGTGGGTGTCACCTGCATCTGTCCGACGTTCCACTCCACCACCACGCTATGGCCGCTGCGGTCGGAGATGGAGAGGTGGTGCATGCGTTCCACCGATGGAAACACATCATAGCGCGAGAGCAGTTCAACGGCCTCGTCGGTAGTGGCTGCATAGTCGAGTACCAAGCGGATGGCACCTACGATGGTGAGGTCGGGGCGCTCCGTGTCAGGCACCTGCTTGTCGCCGTCTATCTCGATGAGGTCGGCCACGCACACACCCTGCTCGTTCATTCCATCCAAGGGCACATAGACGGCAGCCAGCGCCATCATCTTGTTCATGAAACTATCTGGGTGCCAGTCTTCGCCAAAGCCAAGGAAGGTGAGGTTGCTGGTTGACACCGAGGCATAGCCATCTGCGGGTTCCGTCTGGATGATGGCACAGAGCGGCGAGGGCTCCCAGTCGAAGTTGCGTGCAAAGATGCCGTTGCCCGTCACTGTGGTGCAGCCGCCATCAGGGGCTTCTACGTTCATCTTCACATGTCCGTGTGAGAGAAATTCCGCGATGTGTCCAGCCATCTGGGCATCGGTCTTCGCGCCGCCTTTATCCAGGAAATCCTTGAAGCCATAGTCGCCCTTATAGGTGAAGGTATAGATGCCTGGCTGCACTTCCTTCATGGAGCGTATGGCATTGATCTCATTGCCAAACATCCGCATGCCACCAACGATGAATACGGCCAATACGGCTACAAGTGCCACGCCTAATCCGATAAGTATCTTCTTTTTCATGATGCTACTTTTCCAGTTTGAGATAGGTCTTCAGCGTCTCCACATAGTCCTCCATGGCCTTGACTCCAGCAGGAGTGATGCGACAGAGGGTCTGCGGGCGCTTGCCCACGAATTTCTTTTCCACCTCGATGTAACCCGCCGTGCTGAGCTTATCTATCTGCACGCTCAGGTTGCCAGCCGATGCGCCCGTCTCCTCTTTCAGGAACACAAAGTCGGCCTCTTCTACGCCCACCAGCAGCGACATCACTGCCAGGCGTAGTTCCGAATGCAGTAATGGGTCTAATGGTTTAAGCATTTTTCCGATTATTAAGGTTGATCATTATTCCGGGAATAATCAGCGCTACCACGGCCACAGCCGCCATGGCCAGCATCTGGTAGTAGCCAGTAGCCATCACATCGGCCACTGCGGCTCCGACAATGCCTCCAAGGAAGGCACATATTGCTATCCACATGTTCTTCAGCATCAGCCCCGTGATGCAGCATGCCATGGAAACCAGCAGTATGATGATGACGGTGTAGTGATTGAGCAATGGGGTGAGGTAGCCCAATGAGGGTGCCACCACAAACAGCAGCACGGCCAGAGTGACGGCAAATATGCCGAAGGCCAGCCATACGTGACTTATCATCGTGGAGATGAAGGTCTGTGGCACATGCGCTTGCTTTTCTTTCTTGTCCATCAGATAGTTGCCTGCATAGCCTATGATGGCCATCAAGAACCATAGGAAGTTCCATGATGGGCTGCCAGTGACTTTCCACAGATGCCCCACGATGAGGGCGGTGACAAACACCAGGCATCCCCACCAAATCATGGGCGTGCCAGCATTCTTGGTCAGTTCCTTACGACTTTGATCTAAGTGCTTTCGGATGATCTCCAGACTGCGCTCAGCAGTCATTTCGTTTGTATTTTCCATAATTTCTCTAAGTTTTTAGTTTGTTACTTAATCTTGTTGCACACACTCTTGAATCGATTCTGCTGCAAATATAAATAAGTTTATAAAATAAACAAAATAAAAAAGTAAATTCCTCTTGATTTTTTTTTACACCTTACTTATAATAGCAGAAAGATATTCGACATAAAATGTGTATCTTAGCAGTGGATTTATACGCAATGATGATGAAAATAATAAAGTTCTTGAAAGAGTGGACTTTGCCGTGTGCCATCGCTTTCGGCACGGCGGTGTATCTGCTGTTTCGCTTCGTGCCGGCGCTGGATGAGGCGGGCAACCGTCTGAGTGGGGTGATGGACCAGATGCTGCCGCTGATGATTTTCCTCACGCTCTTCGTAACTTTCTGCAAGGTGGACTTCAAGCAGATGAGGCTGCACCGCTGGCATGGCGGCGTGATACTGGCGCAGGTGGTGCTGGTGGCGCTCTTCATGGGGGCTGCCTACCTGCTGAGGGGGAATGCCGATCATAAGGTGATGGCGGAGGCTGTGCTGACGTGCGTGATAGCGCCGACAGCGGCAGCGGCACCGGTGGTGAGCGGCAAACTGGGTGGAAACATCAGCACCATGACCACGCTGACGCTGATCTCCAGCTTGGTGGCAGCAGTGATGATTCCGGCGGTGTTCCCACTGCTTGAGAATGCGGTGCATACCTCTTTCTGGGTGGCTTTCTGGATCATCCTGAAGAAGATGTCTAATGTGTTGGTGCTGCCGTTGCTGCTGGGTTGGCTGGTGAGGCATTGGGTGCCTAAGCTGCACGCGTGGATAGTGGCGCAACCTAATCTGGGATTCTACATGTGGAGCTGTGCGCTGAGCATCAACGTGGGTATCACGGTGAAAAACATCTTCAACAGCGGACTGACGCTGTGGGGGCTGTGCTTCATCGCCTTGGCTTCACTTGTGATATGCTTCGTGCAGTTCGGCGTAGGCAGGGGCATAGGCCGCGTGCTGGGCGAGGAGGTGAATGCGGGGCAGGGTATGTTCCAAAAGAATACCGGACTGGCTATCTGGGTGGCATATATCTACCTGAATCCCGTGGCCAGCATCGGTTCGGGCTTCTATGTGCTGTGGCAGAACATCATCAATTCGCTGGAACTCTGGGCGTATGATAAGGCGGAAGCGCAGAGGGCGCAGAAGCCTATTGATGGGCAAGGTTCATGAGGTGAACGGCCACCAAGGCTGCGGTCTCAGTGCGTAGGCGTGAGGCTCCAAGGCTGATGGGCTGGAAGCCGTTTTCGATGGCAAGGGCCACTTCTTCCTCACTGAAGTCACCCTCAGGACCGATGAGCACCAACGCATCTTCATCGGCATGGAGGCTGTCTTTCAAGAGGGGCTTCTCTCCGGGGTAGCAGTGGGCGATGAACTTCTGACCGCCGAAGGGCTGACGGATGAATTTCTCAAAGTCGGTAAGCTCATTCAGGCGGGGCATGCGTGCCTTGAGGCTCTGTTTCACGGCGCTGACCACGATCTTCTCGATGCGTTCCAACTTGATGACGCGGCGCTCGGAGTAGTGGCAGTTGAGGAAGGTGAGCTCATCGAACCCTATCTCAGTGGCTTTCTCGGCCAACCATTCCATGCGATCCATATTCTTAGTTGGAGCCAATGCCAAGTGTAAATGCCCATGCCAAAGGGCAGGCTGGGGGAGTGTTTCCAGCACATTCACCAGGCAGTGCTTATTGTCGGCCACGGCAATCTCGGCGCGGTAGAAACAGCCCGTTCCGTCGGTCAGCGTCAGCTCATCGCCCGCTTTCAGGCGGAGCACACGCAAGGCATGAGCCGCCTCATCGGCAGGCAGCTCGTTGGAGCGTTCGATGTCGGGGGTGTAGAACAGATGCATCAGTGGCCTCCTTTCAGTTTGTTGATAATATCACGCAGCTTGGCAGCCAGTTCGTATTCCTCATCCTCGATGGCCTTCTGCATATCATCTTCCAAGCGGCGCAGCTGGTTGTACTCCTCATCTTTGACTTCCTCCTCCATCTTCGGGGCATCGTGGCCGATGAAGGTGGTATCGGTGGAGTCTGTATGGCGCAGGCGCTCGTTCTCGATGATATCCTCATAAGTGAAGAGCGGCGTATGCATGCGAATAGCCAGAGCCACTGCATCGCTGGTGCGCGCCTCCAAGCGGAGGATATTGGCCCCCTGCTTGAAGTAGAGGTGCGTATAGTAGATACCGTTGTCCACCCGATAGATCACTACGCGCTCCATGCTGATGGCCAGCGCATCCATCACATTGCCGAAGAGGTCGTGCGTCAGAGGGCGTGGGGCGGTGATGCCTTTCCACTCCATGATGATGGCGCGTGCCTCATACTCGCCGATGATGATGGAGATCATGCGGTCGCCTCCCTTCTCCTTGAGGATGAGCACATACGCGTGGTCGAACTCCGGACTGGCGTAGATGTTGTCTATGTGCAATTCTACCTTGTGGCGTTCCATTTCTTAATCCTGCTTTGGATGGTGTTTATACTTGAAAAGCACGGCGAAAGCGATGCTCAGCACCAGTGCATAGGCAGCGAAGATATACCACACGGTGCTCCAATCGCCCACCATATAGCCGTTCACATTGTCGATGTAATGGTTCACCACAGTCTGTGCACCGATGGTACCCAGCGTGGCACCGATGCCGTTGGTCATCAGCATGAAGAGCCCTTGCGCACTGCTTCGCATGCTCTTGTCGGTGGTCTGGTTGACGAAGAGAGAACCACTGATGTTGAAGAAGTCGAACGCAGCGCCGTAAATAATCATGGAGAGGATGAACATCCAGACCCCGTTGCCCGGATTACCTGCACCGAACAGACCGAAGCGGAGCACCCAAGCCAGCATGGCGAAGAGCATCACCTGCTTGATGCCGAAGCGCTTCATGAAGAACGGAATCAGCAGGATGCAGAGCGTCTCGGAGCACTGCGAGAGTGAGATCAGCGCATTAGCATGCTGTGCGCCGAAGGTATTGGCATACTCCTCGATGGTGGCAAAGCTGGAGATGAACGGGTTGGCATAGCTGTTGCTCAGCTGCAAGGCCACACCCAGCAGCAAGCTAAAGATCAGGAACGTCGCCATAGTGCGGTCTTTGAACAGGCTGAAGGCGCGGAGACCCAACGCATCGACGAGCGACTTCTTCTCCTTGCTCTTATTGATAGGACACTCTGGCAAGGTCATGGCGTAGAAGCCCAAGATGATGCCCAGGATGCCCGACACGATGAACTGCATGGAAGTGGTCTGAAAGCCCAGCGCATCGACCAGCAGCATGGTGCAGATGAAACCCACCGTTCCCAGCGTGCGGATAGGCGGGAAGGCGCTGATGGTGTCGTAGCCAGCCTTCTCCAGCGCATTGTAGGCCACAGAGTAAGACAGCGACAGCGATGGCATATAGAAACCGATGCCCACAGCAAAGAGGGAAATCAAGATGCCGAAGTCGGCCTCATTGCCTGTGGTCAGACCGTAATAGCCCATAGTGAGCAGGAAGGTGCTGGAGATGAGATGGCAGATACCCATCATCTTCTGAGCTGGAATCCAGCGGTCGGCCACAATGCCTATCAGGGCAGGCATGAAGATGCTCATAATGCCCTGCATGGCGTAAAACACTCCGATGTTGGCACCCTGTCCGGCATTAGCCAGATAGCTGCCCATAGACGTCAGATAAGCTCCCCACACGGCAAACTGCAGGAAGTTCATAATGATCAATCTGAATTTAATGTGCTTCATATCTTATTATTACTCTAAACTCTAAACCCTAAACTCTCAACCCTCAACTTTTCCTCGTCGTGATATGGAAGCATCCCTGATTCTTCTCATGCTTCACGTAGCACTCACCGCTTTTCTTCAGGTCGCGCAGCACCTCGCTGAGCACCATCTTCAGCGTATCGGGAGAGACGCTCTGCATGGGGTGTCCCTTCACCTTTTCGGTCTTGAGGAAACGCTTCCAAGAGATGTCGAATGTGGTGCCGTGCATGTGGGTACTGTTGGCAGACGCATTGCCATTGGTCTTACGCAGGCGGTTCACATCATGCTGCGTACGTAGCACGGAAGTCACGATGATGCGGTTGGGATTCAGCCCTTTTGAGACTAATGAATCATTGAAGTTGCTCCCGATAGTCTCCAGCAACTTAGCGGCACCGGGGATGAGGTAGGGGATGCTGTGCGTCAGCGAGTCGATCACGTATTGCTCACAGTCGGCTATCTCACGGAGCTGCTTCTTCATCTTCTCCGCTGCTTCACGGTCGGCAATGATGGGGATACCGATGGCTTGGGCTACTTTAAGCTGCGTATCGTTCAGGTCGTTGAACTCGCGGTTGTAGCTAATCACTCCCTTCACATTATGCGGGTCGTTCATCTTCATAGACTTCTCACCGCAACTGCCCAGTGCCAAGAGCAGGACGCAGAGCGGTATCAGCTTTAAGGCTGCCAGTGTATCTCTCATTTCACAAAGTGGGTTTTTAAAATTATGCTTGCAAAGATAATATAAAATGCATGCAGTAGCAAAATTTTTTGCTACTTTTGCAGCACGATAATGCGAGGAAAATGGCACATAGGTACTTCATATATTTAAGCTATGACGGTGCTGCCTATCACGGGTGGCAGGTGCAGCCCAAAGGGATGAGCGTGCAGGAATGCCTCACACAGGCCATCTCTCTCTTGCTGCGCCAAGAGGTGAAGCTCACGGGGGCTGGCCGCACCGATGCAGGGGTGAATGCCCGAATGATGGTGGCGCACTTCGACGTGGAGAATGCCATAGATGGCCCTTGGTTGGTGGATAAGCTCAACCGTCTGCTTCCTCATGACATAGCGGTGCAGCAAGTGTGTGAGGTGAAGCCCGATGCCCATGCCCGCTTCGATGCCATTTGGCGCGAATATCAGTACTTTGTGGTGACGCGTAAGGATCCCTTCTTGCGGGCTTATGCGCTGCGGCTCTATAAGGAACCCGATTGGGCGCTGATGAACGAGGCTGCCCAGATGCTGCTGGAATACACCGATTTCACCAGTTTCAGCAAGCTGCATACCGATGTGAAGACCAATAATTGTAAGGTGATGGCAGCCCGCTGGACACAGATTTCTGAGGGCTATTGGGTGTTCACCATCCGTGCCGACCGCTTCCTGCGCAATATGGTGCGCGCCATCGTAGGCACACTGCTTCAAGTGGGGCAGGGCCAACTCACCTTAGAGGGTTTCCGCAGGGTGATAGAGCAGAAAGATCGCTGCTCCGCCGGTGATTCCGTAGAAGGCAAGGCACTTTTCCTTACTAACATAGGATATGAAAACATTGAGCATTGAACATGTTCAATTACCATCAAATTCTGCCATCTTGCGCTCCACAAACTCTATCTTGCGGTGATTCTCTTCTTGATTCTCCTTCAGCTGGCGCACCAGACTGAGGCGGTTGGCGAGTTCTAATACCTCTTGAATGGCTTTGCGATCGGCAGGGGTGAGGGTCACTTTCTGGGTGCGGTCGCCGATGAACTCCATCATGAGCTTCTGGTCGGCACGCTGGGCGATGAATTCAGACACACCACCGTCATTGTCGAGGGCATAGTCAGCCTTCTCTATCGTCAGACCTAAGTTGGTAGTCTCATAGCTGTCGGGCGACATCGGTGTCTGCACAAAGGTGCCGTCGGGTGCCGAGACCTTCACTGCCGTATGGTGGATAGGGCGGGCATTCACATAGATGCTCGTCAGACTCATCTGACCGTTCTCCTCCACCTGTGCGCGCAGATAGCTGCGAGAGGTGTTCTTCTCTATCACCTGTGTAGGCCACAGATAGCGCCCCGTCTGCTGGTAAGCCATATCGCGCTCGTAGGTATATTCGGGCAGCATCTTATCCAGCTCTGCCTGCTTCTCGGTGAGCACGGAGTCTATGAACACCACATCACGTTGCAGCTGACTGCGGGTGACATCATACCCCAGTCGGTTGGCCGCATGGCGCACCTCATAGGCCTTGGGGTAGAGCACCCCGATGCTGTCTATCAGCTGTATAGCCTCTTCCAGTTTATTGGCGGTATAAAGCCCCTGGGCACGGTCGAGCAACGCCTGTGCTTCGGGTTGCAACGTGATTTCAACGGTTTCGGGTTCAAAGCGTCGGATTTTGTACCGCACAAAGCATATTTTGCCGTTTTTAAGCTTGTTTTTCTTCCAGTTATAAATATCCTTTAGGTTCACGCCGCACAGGTAAAACGAGAGCATAAACAAGTCACGTGCAAGTTCTTTGAGGTTTTCCGATGGTGCGAATGTCAATTGTGCGAGTTTCCGCAAGCATTCAACTGGCAGCTCGTGTTTTTTCTTGGCCGTCGATTTTATCTTGAACTTGCGGAACGGGTAGTTTGTTGTGATTTCGTCGTCTATGGCACGGTTGAATATCGCCCTAATATTTCGGAAATAAATACCACGTGTGTTGATTGTCATAGTTTCCGCCCATTTCTCGTCTATTTTTCGTAGCACGCCAACCGTTATGTCTTCAAAATACATTGGCCTTGTGAAAAAGTCTTCCAAATGGTTAATGGTATGGTACATCAGCTTTTGCGAATTACCCCTGTACGTTTCTGCCTGTCGTCGAGCA
This sequence comes from uncultured Prevotellaceae bacterium, assembly GCA_937891085.1. Classification (GTDB taxonomy): domain Bacteria; phylum Bacteroidota; class Bacteroidia; order Bacteroidales; family Bacteroidaceae; genus Bacteroides. The sequence goes on from CALAEY010000067.1 coordinate 19,630, forward strand.
TATTCCAAAAACGTAAGTTCATCATCGGGAACTGTAGTGTCTGTAAGCAGGAACTCCTTGATTTCGTCACACGTCATATTATCGGCGTTCCGTACGCTGTCTATTTTCTTTATATACCTGTAGAGCAAATTTTGCAGTTCGGCGTTGATTTCATTGGAATTTTGTACGGTTTTAGCAACGATTATACCGTCTTTCCCCACAAAGTC
>CALAEY010000068.1 GCA_937891085.1 uncultured Prevotellaceae bacterium
CTAATATTTTAATATATATGGCGAAAATAAAGAAGTTAAATTCGAAGCGTAAGAATGATAATTCTCAAGAGGCTTTGTGGCTTGAGATTAAAGACGAAATGGATGAATAAAAAGAGTAAGTTTGTCCAAATCTTAATCGAATCGTCTCTGATAGTCTCAGACCGTGCGGTTAATTTGGATAAAAATAGTTAATTGTGACGCAAATGGCTGATAGTCAGCACAAAAACACCTAAAATAAATTTTTGACGAGGATGAGTATTAACTATAAACAACCCAAGCTGCCTGTGCTCAAAGCCCGGCACTTGCCCGACAACTGCCGCCCCGAATTGGAGGTGCTGTTGTCGGAGGTTTATGGGTACGACAGCTTCAGGGACTTGGAATTCTATGACGACCTGTTTGTCAGTCATCAGACAAGTCATATCTCTCAAGGTATCTTGATAGAAAGCATCGTCTGTGAGGCCGAGAAAGCCTGTGCACAGACAGAACCCGACAATATCCTGCTCACCTCTCCTACAGGTGCAGGAAAATCCATTCTTTTCCAACTGCCTGCCATCTATTTAGGGAGGCAATACCAGCATCTCACCATTGTTGTTTCACCCTTGAAGGCGCTCATAGAAGACCAAGTGGAGAGTCTTCGGGCGTTGGGCTATACCCGTGCGGCATACGCTTCTTCCGACCTTTCGCCGAATGAGAAGGCGGAGGTGTATCGGCAAGTGCGCGCGGGGGAGGTCGACTTGTTCTATCTCTCTCCAGAGTTACTGCTCTCTTACGACATCCACCACTTTGTGGGCAATAGGCATATCGGTCTGATTGTCGTTGACGAGGCGCATACCGTGACCACCTGGGGCAAGGAGTTCCGTGTGGATTACTGGTTCTTAGGGCGCTACCTGAAAGGACTGAAAGCATCGCTGGGTTACCAATTCCCGCTCTTCGCCCTGACGGCAACGGCTGTATGGAATCCCACGGGTTGGAACGACATGGTCTTCGAGACCATCCGTTCGCTGCAGATGGAGCCTTGTGTGCTCTACGTGGGTACCGTCACCCGCCAAAACATCGGTTTCGACATCCAACAGCTGACACTGGCAGAAGGACAGAACTACAACGATGCCAAGACCAAGGCAGTGCTGGAACGCACCAAAGAGTATATCCAGAACCATAAGACCTTATTATATTACCCCTTTGCTTCGGGTATCGATCAGCGCATGAAAGCCTGGGTAGAGCCTGCTTCTTGGAGCAAGGTTGCCACTTATTACGGCAAGAAAGACCAAGCGCAGAAGGCTGCCATCGTGGAGGCTTTCAAAGACGGAAGCAAGAAGCTTATCGTTGCCACAAAGGCGTTTGGCATGGGTATCGACATCACTGATATCGACCGCGTATATCACATTGCCCCATCGAGCACCTTCGTGGATTATGTGCAGGAAATAGGCCGCTCGGCACGTGATGCGAACAGCATGGGCATCTCTGCCACCGACTTCCATGAGCGTGATTTCTACTATATGACACACCTGCACCAGATAGGCAACTTGGCGCAAGACCAGCTGATGCTGATTCTGCGACAACTGATGCAGATCTATAAGATGAAGGGACAGCGACAGGAAATCCTCGTGTCACTGTCCGACTTTGAGTTTGCCGTGCGCATCCCGAAGGCACGTACCAAGCAAGATTATGAGGCAGAGCTTGGCCAGGTAGTGAAGATGGCCCTCCTCTGGCTGGAAGATGATCTTTACCAGAGGTATGACAGGAAGCTCTTGGAGGTACTGCCTCAAAACTTATTAGAAGAAGGCTACATCCAAGACAAGACAAGCACCGCTTTCGCAGAACGGTTCAGCGACTTTTGCATGCCCGTAGAGGGGGAAGAAAATATCTGGAGAGTGCAACTGGAAAAGCTCTGGGAGAATGCCTTTGCCGAGCAAAGTTTCAAGGAGTATAAGACGCACATCACCAACGGCACGTTGATCGAAGGTGCCAGACCTGTATTGGTGGGCAAGCACATCGTAGAACTAAAAGAAGACAGCAGCGCCATCAAAGCGCGTTTGGATCGTCTATTTACCGACTTGAAACTGCTCTTTAACATCCGTCTGCGTACGAGTAAGGGACATATAGAAGAAAGCGAACTTCGTGAGGTGTTTGCCAACCATCAGATGTATGTGCGCAGCGCCAAGCACTTCATCACCTCTCTATTGGAGTCACGCACAGAAGAAGGACGCAGCGTGAGCTACATCAGCAGTCAGAAGAAGCGCGAATCCAATGAGTTGCTGTTCACTGTGACGCGTGGTTATGATTTGCTGCTAAGCCGTTATCAAAAGCTCTTTAGCCAACGCATCATAGGTGAGAAAGGCACTATCTTGCAATTCTACTGCACCCCTTTCTCAGACCTGAACATGCTGCTCAATCTGCTCAGCATGCTTGGCGGACTCTCCTTCATTGCCGAAGGTGGAGGGTCTCCTGCTGTGGTAGTGCGTTTTCATGACCCTGACACTTTGCAGGCTTTAACAGAAAGCGATGATTATCAGAACCTCATCCTGGAAGTCAATGAGCAACTATTCAACGACCAAGTCACCCTTTTCCGCCTCTTTTTCGGCAATAGCCAACTGACCGACCGTGAACGTTGGGCGTTTATCGAAAGCTACTTCACAGGAACCAGTGTAGCTGATCTCAAAGAGAAGTACGGCAACTAACTCTCCCCCTACTCCGTCTTATCTTTCTTCCCAAACGCCTCAACCAATTCCTTAATCTCATCAATCACCGATTTCACACCCGCCGTAACGCCAGCCACACCGCGAGCCGTGCTCATCGTCACACCCTTGCCAAAGCCAGTGATGCACTTCGCTTGCAGCGTAGCTATCTCTGCCAGTTCTGCAGTAGTATAATCTGACCGATGCTTCAGAATCTTCTGGTTAGCCTTCACATACTTATTCTTCGCCTTATTCCAGTCCTGCAGACTATACATCTCCCCCTTTGTCTCCATATTCGTTGACAGACGGCGCAGGGTATTCACAGGTGCCATCTTAGGGCTGCAAGAAGACAGGGTGAGCAGACCGACAATAAACAGCATAAACAGAAATACCTTATTCATTCTTCTCATAGTCATAGCGTTTTAATCATAATTGGCTGCAAGGTAGAAAGAATTTGGGAAATGTGCAAATAAAAAAGGGATGCCCATCAGAAATAAGCATCCCTTAACGAAGAATATATCCACATTAATCTTGATAAGTCACTTCACTACCAAGTCTGTCTCGATCCATTTCCATGCGAGAACGATAGAGTTTTCCATCTTTCAAGTAGTAATAAGACTGATCACCATTAAACTCGATATTTGCAAACTCCACATCACCGTCTTTCACAATCTTCCATGAGGAATCATAGACAACATCATCGAAATGAATAACAGCTGATGAATCAGACTTCAATTCAAAGCTGATACCATTCCCAATAGTAAAGGTGCCAGCGTATGGATGTTGAGCAGCTTTACTTGCCTTAGCATTACCTCCTCCACAGGAAGAAAGACAAACGATAGCAGTAAATAAAACAAAGATCCCGAATAATCTTTTCATCTTTTCTATTGAATTAAAAAGAGAGTGTTCCACAAGGGAACACCCTCTCTATGAGTTATGTTTAAGCTATATGCTTAATCAATTAGTTCTTACCCTGATTGTCATCAGTACCCTGGTTAGTAACAACCTTCACTGCCAGGTATGCTACATAGTTCTTCCACTTGTAACCATAAGTTACAGGAATGTACATCATGTAGTCATTGTTCACTGGAGTACCAGAATAGTTGTAGTAAGTCAGAGTCTGAGCGTCCTCATCATAAACCACCTTAGTGTTAGAAGGAACAGGACCATCAGTTACACCCTCAGTAGGAACGAGGTTGCCATCAACATCCTTCTTCAGGTTAGTCTTGATGTTGTCAGTATCCCAAACACCAGCGGTTGCCTCATAGAAGTCACCAAGTGCAAGAGCCAAGTCATAGTACTCAGCTGGGTACTGCTTCTTAGCACCGAACAATTCCTTCTTAATCACAGCCTTAGCAGCATCTGAAGTCTTCGGGCTGATAACTGGGTAGTAAACCTTGTTAGCATCAGCATTCCAAGAACGATAGATGTTAGCGTTAGCAACGAAGATGGTGCTACCATCGATAGTTGCATCGGTGAAGTGATCTGAATCTGGTTCTGGAGCCTGCAGAGGTTCGATGATGTAAGCATCGTACTCCTTAATCAGCACCTTAGCATAGTTGTTACCGCAGAGGTCAGCAACCAACTTGATAGGAACTAACTGGCCTACGAGAGCCTTAGCTGCCTCAGTTGGGAATGACTCATCATCTGTCTCATAAGCCCAAGGCTCGTGATCTGGATTAGCCTCTTCCAACTTAATGTTGTAAGTCAACTCATCAGCATTCAACTGGTTAGGTTCGTAGTTAACGATTGTTGCAGCCTTCTCATTGAAGGTCTTCTTGTCAGTCTTAGAAGCACTGATCCAGAGTTCTGGCTCCTTCTTATCGTTATTCACTACGTATGCGTAACCCTTCTTATAAGTGCTAGTAGCCTTATCATAGTAGTAATAAGTGTGGTTAGCATCGTTCAGCTTGCTCTCATCGTAAGTGAAGCGAACACCTTCTTTCTCGAAGCCAGCGTATGGCTTGTCAACAGCTGTTCTCTTAACACCCTCGCTCAGGTTCTTCACCCAAGTCTTCAGAGCCTCGATACCATACTCAGAAGCGTAGTAGTACTTGCCAGCCTTCTTAGAGTCGGTGTAGTAGATAACTGCATCAGCACCAGTAGTAGGCTTCTTAGCCTGATCATCAACGAAACCATTCAACAGGTCAGTGTAGATGTTGTTGGTTGGGTTGTTGGTAGTGTTAGTACCCCATGCTGGGTTAGCCTCTTCAGTATTGAAAACGATTGGGTTCACATTGAATACTGTCCACTTAGTGTCAGTATTTCTCCAATAACGAGCATCATAGCCCCAGAGTTCGAAGCCTGGCTTGTAGATAACCTTAGTGAAGGTAATTACAAGAGTATTCTCAGTGTCGCTATACCACTCGATGGTGTTGGTGAACTCCATCTTCTCCTGCTTGTTCCAATCTGGATACTTCTTAGCGATGTCAGCAGCGGTCAGAGTCCACTGGATGTTGTAAGACTCAACATCGTTCTCAGTGTTCTTCTTCAGCTCAACAACACCCCAGTCATTCTTATCGTTAGTTGCGTCAAAGCCTTCGTCAGTGTAAACTGCGTGGAACTCACGCTTAGTCATACCACCTTCCTTAGCCTTGTCGTAGATCTTAACGTTCATATCCTCAGTACCAAGCAACATTACGTAATTGTCGCACTTGTACAGTTCCTCAGAATAAGCTACAGACAGAGCGTTAGTGCCAGTAGTCTTCACCCACTTAATCTTGATGTAGCGGATAGCGATCAGGTTATTGTTAACCTCATCCCACAACTCAACGCGAACGATAGGCTCACGACCTACTGCAGTAGCAGAACCACCGTCGATGGTGTAAACCTGAGACTCAACGATACCGTCCTTAGAAACCTTAGCAAACTTCTGCTGGTCAGTCTTGTTAGAGTTACCCTCTGGACCACCCAGTGTATTGTAAGCAGCCTTAGCCAGATAGAAGCGGAAGCCCAGGCCATAGTCTGCAAAGTTAGACAGATTCTCATGAGCGGTGTGGTCAGCAGCACCAACCTCAGTTGTACAAACAGCAACCCACTGCTTCAGATCCAGAGGTTTGTCATAGTCAGCCTTGATGTCAACATACTGGTTAACCTCAGAATCATAGATGCAGATAGAGTCATGATAGTGAACATACAGACCATCCTTGCCAATCTGGGCATTCTTAGTAGCCTGAACCTCATCATTGAACTCACCAGTTACCTTCTTCCAATCCTGCTTTGCATGTGCGATATAAGGAACCTTGAACAACTCCTCAACGCGAACATACTCAGAATTTACATAAGCCTCAGTCTCATCAGCCTGCAAGTTATCGTCAGAGATAGGAGCCTTCAGAGAAACCATAGTGAACTGCTCAGCAGTACCGGCAACGCCGTCTTCCTTAGCATCTGTATGAGCCAGACCCTTAGTAGTGATAGGAGTTGTCACAGTCTTCTCGAACTGAACAGACAGCACGTTCTTGTCAATGCTATAAGCAGTTGGCTTGATTGGAGTATTCTCAGCAATCTGCACATCTGCTCTTGTGATGTTGGTAGAAGTAGTGCTCTCGAAGATAGGCATCTTGATGTCCTGAGTACGAACACCATTGTTAGGACTTACATGATAGTAAGCCATGTTCTTCTTTGTAGAAACATATACAGGGGCTACCTCCTTCTTTGTCTTAGCATCTATCACTGCGGTGTGGTCGTATACTGGACGAGCTTCGTGACCTTCCTGCAGACCATCGTGAGGAGCTTCGCCCTTCACATATACCTGAGGGGTATAAGTCAAAGAAGTCAGCGTGATAGCTGCAATACCGTTGATGTGAGTGGTTGGGATAACAGCCAGACTCTGCAGACGGTGACCCAGGATAGCGGTAACCTTAGCAGTAGCCTTGTCAACCTCAGCCTTCAACTTGGCAATGTCCTCATCAGACAAGCCCTGTGGAGCAGCATCAATCTTCTTGGCCAAAGCCTCAACCTCAGCCTTTACAGCGGCAATGGCCTCAGCCTTAGCGTCTGCTGCATCCTTAGCAGCTTGAGCAGCCTCAGCAGCGGCCTCAGTAGCAGCTTTTTGAGCCTTGGCAGCATCAACAGCAGCTTGAGTACCAGAAGTACTGGCAGCATCGAGTGCAGCCTTAGCATCTTCAGCAGCCTGCTGAGCAGCAGTCAAAGCTGTAGCAGCAGAGCTCTTAGCAGCAGCAGCCTCTGAAGTAGCCGTACTCAACTGTGAAGTCAGAGTAGCCAACTGGTCAGACAAACCGCCAAGATTGCTAATGCGTGCATTGATTTCATCAATCTCGTCATCGTAATCCTTACAAGACGTGATTGTCCCCGCAGAACCCAAGATCAGGGCTCCGAAGAGAATCGCATTTAGAAACTTTTTGTACATAATAGAAAACTTTTAATTTATAAATTAAAAAAACAATAATTGATTATACATATTTATATTTACCATATCTCGTTTTACTCCTTTCACTTTCCTTTGGTGACCTCCTTTCCCAATGAACCTTGATTCTAATAAGTAGCAACAGAAGACTCCCCACCAAGATTTCTCCTTTGGCAGGAAGCCTTAAACAGGCTCATTATTAGTTTCAGATAGTCCATGTCTTTTATAACTTCTATAACATTTTAATTGTATTCATCTTCCGTGCAAAATCTTACGATTTCGCATAGTTATCTCAGTAATCTCTCCCTAAAGAGATGTGTTTCTCGGTGCAAAATTAAGCATTCTTTTGAAATATAAAACATTTTCAGCAGAAAAAATGCAAAAGATAGTAAAAAAACTTTCAAAAGAGCGTTTTCAGCACTTTTCTATCGAATCCTTGAGTATATATATTATATATAAGGTGTAGTCTTCTATATTCCTAAGACTATTGCAGGGTCGATATTCAGCTTGCGGCTTATTTCTCGCCCTGTTTTTAGTGATGGCTCCCCCTTTCCAGTGATAATCTCACTCACACGAGCCGTGCTTAAACCCAATAACTCTGCGAGCTTAGCTTGTGTGAGTCCCATCTCAAACATACGAAGTTTCATGGTTTCAGCCAATGTTGGGGCTGTCACAGGATAATACTTAGCTTCATAGTCAGCCACAAGATCTGAAATGAGATCCAGTTCCAGAAGATTCTTGTCATTGGCAGGAGTGTCATTGCCAACAACCTTCAGCAACTCATTAATCCTACTACAAGCTGCTTGATACTGTTGCTCCGTTTTAATTTGTACCATAATTATATAGTATTTATACCCCTTATTCTATCATATTCACTATGTGTTCCAATGAATCGTATATAAACCTTCTTTATTTGGAATATGACTATCGCAACTATGCGAAAGCTATTCCCCTTAATATTGAACACATAGCGATCATTGCCAACGTAATCCACAGAGTTGAATGTCTTCTTAATATCTGCCAAATTAGCCCAATCGGCTTTTTCCGTATTCTTGAACCAATCACGTAGAGGCACATCAGCATCTGCATGCCCCTTAATAAAATCCCTTATAGTGGAAAAAGCGATTACTTTCATTATCTAATAATTTGATGCAAATATAGTCGCATTGTTCGACATTAGCAAATAATATTTCATAAAACTGAATATTATGCGGGGTCTACATCGTAGTAAATGGTCAGCGACTTGAACTTATCATTGGCCAACATTTCTTGCTGCACCTGCATAAGCAGGGTTCTTATGCGGGAATAGCTGCTTCCCATCTCAAACTTCAGCATGATCTTGCGGATGAACATCTTCTGCACCTTGGCAACTGGCGGACGGTCGGGACCAAGCACCCTGCCACCAAATAGCACACGCAGCTTAGTCGCCATGGTTTCTGCCATCTGATCGAGCAGTGGCGCATTGCGGTGCTTCAGATAGACATAGACCATGCGGTAGTAGGGTGGATAGTGGAACTGGAGACGTTCTTCAAGCTGCGTCTGCACCATAGACAGATAGTCGTTCTGCCGCACTTGGTGGATGATGGGGTGCTTCATGTCCGAGGTCTGGAGGATTACCAGCCCTTGTTTATGCTTTCGCCCTGCACGCCCTGCCACCTGTTCCATGAGCTGGAAGGCACGCTCATAGGCCCTAAAGTCGGGATAATTCAGCATCAAGTCGGCATTCAGGATACCCACCACACTCACATTCCCGAAGTCCAACCCTTTGGAAATCATCTGCGTACCGATAAGCACCTTCGTCTTACCTTCCTCAAAATCGTGAATGATGCGCTCGTAGGAGCTTCTCGATTGGGTAGTATCCAGATCCATACGGGCTATCTTCACACCAGGGAAATAGGCATTCAGCTCATCTTCCACGCGCTCAGTGCCTGCCCCGATGCCCCTGATATCGGTATCTCCACAGGCAGGACAAGCACGTGGAGGTGTGATGCTATAGCCGCAGTAGTGGCAAACCAGCTGATTCACAGCACGATGATAGGTCAGCGTGACATCGCAGTTCACGCAACGCGGTATCCAACCACAGGTGTGGCACTCCATCAGCTGTGCAAAACCGCGTCGATTCTGGAAAAGGATAATCTGTTCTCCCAGATTTAAAGCATCACGCATGGCATTGAGCAACTGGGGGGATAAAGTGCCGTGCATCAGCTTCTTATGCCGCAGTTCCCCGATATCCACCGCCCGCACTTCTGGCAACTGCAGCGCTTGATAACGCTCTGTAAGTTGCACCAATCCGTATTTCCCTGCTGTTGTGGCATTATACCAAGACTCAACGGAAGGGGTGGCCGTGCCCAGCAATGTCTTAGCCCCCACCATGTGTGCCAGCATAATGGCTGCACTGCGGGCATGATAGCGTGGCGCCGGGTCTTGCTGCTTATAGGTGGTTTCATGCTCCTCATCGACTATCACCAGTCCCAAACGCTGGAAGGGCAGGAAAACAGAGGAGCGCACGCCAAGTATAATATCATAAGGCGTATCGGACAACTGTTTTTTCCAGATCTCCACCCGCTCATTGTCGGAGAACTTGGAGTGATAGATGCCCAACTTATCGCCAAACACGCGCTGCAGGCGTTTGGTCACTTGGGTGGTCAATGCAATTTCAGGGAGCAGATAGAGCACTTGTTTCCCTTCTTGCAAGGCTTGCTCTATGAGTTTGATGTAAACCTCCGTCTTGCCGCTGGAGGTCACCCCATGGAGCAGGCACACATTCTTTTGGCGGAATGTCTCCGTAATTTGCTGGAGCGCAAGGCTTTGCTGCGCATTGAGCTTATGGGGAATGACGGTTTTCTCCACATTTCCCGTTGAAAGCCTCCCCACTTCTACGCTATAGGTTTGGAATATGCCCTTAGATATCAAACCGTTGAAGGCACTCACAGAAGACTTCTCATCATTCATCAGCCGACGCTTACTCACTTCTTTGAGCTCACTGCCGAAGAAGTTGGATAGTTCCAGCCATCGCATCAGTAAGTCCAAGCGCTTAGGTGTTTTAGCCAGTTGATCGAAAAGCGCATGCAGTGCTTCTTCGCTTTGATACTCAGTAGCTAAGCGCACGCGCACCTCTTCTTTAGGTTTGAAACCCCGGATGATTTCCTCGCCATCGCTTTCCAACTTCAGCCCTGAAGGCAGGGCGGCCTTATAGACATCACCCAGAGCACAGAGGTAGTAATCAGCCATCCACTGCCAGAGCTTCAGCTGTGTGGGAAGCAAAATGGGAGTGGTATCTATCTGCTCCAGCACCTGCTTAACAGCGTATCCCTCAGGCTTTTCCGTATGGATGCGGCTAACGATAGCCGTATAGAACTTGCTCCTACCAAAAGGCACAATAACCCTGCACCCCACTTGCACCTCCATCGAGGAAGGAAGCTCATAGGTGAACACGCCCGGTAAGGGCAAAGGCAATATGACATCTACGAATGACTGCGTACTCAGAACATGTAAGCCAATGAAAGTTGCCAGGTTTTATATTTGAAGCTCTCGTCTTCCCCTACTGCATCCTTTGCTTTCTTGAAAGAGAAGCTGTCGCCCAGAGGAATCATATAGTTCAAGCCCAACTGCAGATGCCGCATCAGCTTGATGCCACCTCCCAGATTCAGACCTACCTGCGCTTTCTTTTCCTTAGCCTTGTAGCCATCTATAGTAGCACTAATAGCTCCTAAGTCTATATCCTTGAGGTTATAGAAGAAATCTGGACCAGCAGCCAAGAAGATAGCCAACGTGCTGCCTGCACCGATGGTAACTTTCAGGTTAATAGGCACTTCGATGCCTTCCATCTTCAATTCATCCTTACCACGCTGGGCATACATAATGGCAGCATCAGCCCCAACGCCAATGCCCGGAATGGTCAGCTCCATCATTGGGCCCACGAAATAGCCCGTTGAATTATCCTTGATCGACTGCAAGTTGGTTTCGACCTGCGTCAAGTTCACTCCACCCTTCACACCGAATTTCAAGATTTGGCCATCTACAGGCATAGCCATCAGCAACAGGCCGAGAGCCAGCATCAAATTGTTGAGAATTCTTTTCATACATTTCATTTTTTAGGTGTTTAACTGCGCAAAGATAGGAATATTTTTCAAAATGCGCACAACATAGCGTTAAAAGTGCTATCTTTGCCCTCGTTAAATCAAGGAGAGATGCCGGAGTGGTCGAACGGACCGCACTCGAAATGCGGCATACGGGTAACCGTATCCAGGGTTCGAATCCCTGTCTCTCCGCAAATCAGTAAAGAAGATGAAGAAGGTAATACTTACATTGACAACAGCTGCAATGATGCTGACATCATGTGGCACTATGGGGCTTGGCACCAGCATGGGTGCTATGGTAGGCGGTACTTTAGGCTCTATAGCCGGTGATGCCACAGGGGGCAGATATGGCTCTTCATTAGGTGGTATGGTTGGTTCTATTGCCGGTATGGCAGTAGGTGCGGCTATTGAGGAGCAGCAGATTAGGAACAAGATGGAAAAAGCCACCAGGGCTGCGTCAGCGGTAGTGCAACCTTTGCAAGACACAGCTATGACAGGCATCGACCTCACCAACTTCATCTATACCGACAGCAACAACAATGACACTATCGAGGCTGGCGAGAAATGCCAGATCAGCTTTGACGTGGAAAATAACGGAGACAAAGCCATAACGGACATCACGCCCATACTGGAGCTGATAGACGAGAACAAAGGCATCAAGATTGGCAATCCCACGAAGATTAGCAAGCTATCCGCACATAGCAAGGTCACCTATTCCGTCCCGGTGAATGGTACTTCCCATTTAAAAGACGGTGAAGCCGACTTCCGTGCCTACGTCATTGACAGCAACGGCAATGCCAGCGAGTCACGAGAGTTTACCCTCCCTACTAAGAAATAGCTGAATAGCATTCACCGTATTCTGCCAGAGGATATAGCATCCCGGACCTACAGAGGCCACAGGGTTCAGATAGGTGTAGGTAATCCAGATGGCAAAGGCTGTGTTCTTCTGGGCCAATGCCTGTCCTGCGTTGATACTACTGCCATACAATCTCCCTACACTCTTTCCCAACACAAACTGTATTACACAAAGCACGGCAGATGTAAAGGCGATCATCAGCAACAGCCAAACAGACACATTAGCGTGTAGGATATTCTTGACTGTAGTACCCGTCACGATTGACAGTGATATGCCCCACATATAGAAGCCCATGTCTTTCACCGCCACAATCCTATCATGCAAGGGCTTGACAAAATGGCGCACAAACCACCCCAGAAACAAGGGTAGCACCAGCACCAGGCACACCTTATTTAATATTATAAGGAAAGCGTCCCAAAAGGTAAGATGCGCCTCTTTCTCTATCAGGGGGAAGAAGGTAGGAATCAAAATAGCCGTCACGAAACTGCTGATAAATGTATAAGTGGTCATGGAGCCGAGGTCACCTCCCAACTTCACGGTCACAACCGCCGCCGCTGCTGCCGTAGGGCAAATGATACAAGTAAGGACACTCTCCCAGAGAACCTTGCTATCAGGTGTCTGTTCTGTCAGCAATATGATACCCACCACCGCCAACACCATCAGCACTTGCAACAACACTATCCACAAGTGCCACATCTCCGTCTTCATCTGCTTGAAATCCACTTTGCAAAAGGTAACAAATAGGATGAGAAACATAAATAATGGCAGGATAGCGTCAAAGATAGGGTCAAAGAAAAGTGCCGCCTCATGCAATGCCGGGGTATAGGCAAAGATGCAGTAAGCCAATGCCCCCGCACCCATTGACACAGGTAATGTCCAGTCTTTTACAAATTGAATCAGTTTCATAGCGGGACAAAGTTACGGAATGTTCTCTTCTTATCCAAGCATTTTCATCGCTGCCTTGTTTGCTGCCTGTGTAGAAGTTACCTTGATATACTCCTCAGTTTGATGCAAGGTAGAATGACCTAACAGCTTGGAGATTGTCAGTATGTCGATACCCCATTTGTAATAGCATCTCGTGGCAAAGGTTCGACGTGCTGTATGGGTGCTGATAAGGGAATACAATGGCACCATTACCGGTTTGTACTCACAGCTTTTTTCAGCGAGTATCTGGACTAAGTTGGTAAGTCCGGCCTTTTGCGCTATCCTGCA
>CALAEY010000069.1 GCA_937891085.1 uncultured Prevotellaceae bacterium
AGTGGTGCAAGGACGTCGGGAAAAGCCTTATCAGGGAACTCATATCCGTCAGGGATACCATACGGCAGAAAGAAACGGAGATACTAAACTACTTCACCAACAGGTCAACCAATGCCTCTGCTGAATCACTCAACTCAAAAATCAAAGGCTTCAGAGCACAGCTCAGAGGCATACAGGATCTGCCTTTCTTTATGTATCGTTTGGTGGTGTTGTTTGGGTAGGATGGTGTGTCAGGTCATCCACGGACTATTGCAACTGAGCCATGGAATTTTCATCATAAAAACAATAATGTACTGACGTATTGTGTTGCATAGCTTATATTTCACAACAAAAAGTAAGTCACTTTTCCTAATGACCGATTTGGGATTAATCAATTCAGTACAGAATAGTAGTAGGTAAAAAAAGACTCCCGATGCAAAGTTTTGCATCGGGAGTCTTTGTGTCGGGAGTCTGTACTGCTTACCATATGATGGCACGGTCGGCAGGATCGAGCCACATCTTGTCGCCTGCCTTCACGCCAAAGGCATCGAAGAAAGTGTCGATGTTGCGAAGGGTGGCATTCACACGCCACTTGCCCAGTGAGTGTGGATCGGTCTTGGTCTGCTGGTAGGCTGCCTCGTCGGTGATGTTCTCTGCCCAGATGCGGCCATAGCTCAGATAGAAGCGCTGGTCGGGCGTGAAGCCGTCGATCACCTCATCGCTTTGACCTTCATCGGTTTTCTTGAAGGCATCGTAGGCAATGCGGAGGCCGCCCTGATCGGCGATGTTCTCACCCAGGGTGAGGTGGCCGTTGGCATGCTCTTCGCCTACTGCGATGATCTGGTCGAACTGTGCGGCGAGCTTCTCTGCGCTGGCATGGAACTTCTCTGAGTCTTGTTCCTTCCACCAGTTGGCCATGTTGCCATCAGCATCGAAGGTGCTGCCCTGATCGTCGAATCCGTGCGTCATCTCGTGGCCTATCACCACACCGATGGCACCGTAGTTCACAGCGTCGGAGGCGTTAGGGTCGAAGAACGGTGCCTGCAGGATGGCTGCTGGGAAGCAGATCTCGTTGTTCAGCGGATTGTAGTAGGCATTCACGGTCTGAGGAGTCATGCCCCATTCCTCACGATCAACAGGCTTGTCGCACTTGTCGAGGTTTCTGCGGGTCTCGTAGATGCTGGCTGCCTTGATGTTCTCATAGAGCGACTTCTGTGGGTCGATGACGAGGCCGCTGTAGTCGCGCCACTGATCGGGATAGCCAATCTTCACAGTGAAGGCGTTGAGCTTCACCAGAGCATTGATCTTGGTCTCTGCGCTCATCCAGTCGAGGCTGGAGATGTGCTGTGCGAGCGATTTGCGGAGGTTGGTGATGAGCTTCATCATCTTCTGCTTGCTCTCCTCTGGGAAGAATTTCTCTACGTAGAGCTGGCCAACAGCTTCGCCCAGGAGGCTGTTAGGATAGCCCTGCGCGCGCTTCCAGCGTGGCTGGCGCTGCTGCTGGCCCGTGAGCATACGGCCGAAGAAGTCGAAGCTGACCTCGGCGATCTCATCGCTCAGATAGCCTGCAGAGCCGGTGATGATCTCGTTGCAGAAGTAGTCCTTGATGGCCTGGTCTTTCATGGTGGTCATGAACTCGTTGGCCACTGCCATGACCTTAGGCTCTGTGAGGATGACCTGCTTCAGTTCCTTCAGTCCCATGAGGTCGAAGTACTGGCGCCAGTTGATGGCTGGGTAGTCTTGCTGCAGCTGCTCCACGGTGCGGATGTTGTAGAGCTTGGTATAGTCGCGCCGCTCGGCACGTGTCATGCTGGCTTCTGCGAACTTATATTCCATGTCGTAGACGGTCTTCACGGCACGCTTGGCATCTTTCTCCTTGAAGCCTGCGAGCACGAAGAGCTTCTGCAGGGTGTTGCGATAGGCCTCCTGGAGCTTCTTGCTGTCGGCATCGGTGTTCAGATAATAGTCACGATCGGGCAGTCCGCTGGTACCGGCACTCATATACACCACGTTCATGGAGCTGTTGGCGAGGTCACCTTCTACGCCGATGCCAAAGAATGGGTTGGCCATAGCGAGGTGCATCTTGGCTATAGCTTTCGTAAGGTTCTCTTTCTTGAAGGTCTGCACTTCTGCCAAGTCGGCCTGGATAGGCAGTGCGCCTTCACGATTCAGACGTACGCTGTCCATCGCCATGTTGTAGAGGTCCTTCACCTTCTGACCCACGGTGCCGAAGGCATGCTGCTCCTTCTGCAGATTGTCGAAGAGCTCCTGCAGCTGCAGGCGGTTCTTCTCTGCCAGGTCGTTGAACACGCCATAGCTGGAGTACTGAGGAGACAGAGGGTTGGCTTTCATCCAGCCGCCTCCAGCATACTGGAAGAAGTCGTCACCAGGCTTCACGCTGGTATCCATGTCGGCACGATTGATGCCCGACGTTTTTTGCTGTGCGTTGAGTGAGAGGAGTGGCAGGGCCATCAGAGCCGCCAACGTAAGTGTTTTGATTGTTTTCATACGGTTATGTTATTTTAAGTTTCTATATTAGACGTTGTATCTAAGTTTGAGGTTGCAAAAATAGAACTTTTTATTTAGTTTGACAAAATTCTAAAAAGAATCGCTATCTTTGCTGCAAACATCACTGGTATGAAGAAGAAAAAGACAGCGAAGAGCATCACGATGGATGACTACATCAAGGCCGCCAAGCGGGGCAACCGTGAGGCGGAGATAGAACTGCTGGGGCCGGGGTTTCACAGCAAGGACCGTGCCTACAAGTCCAAGAAACTCTATACGCGAAAACTGAAGCATAAAGGAGGCGAGGCATAAAAAAGGGAGAACTGCATGCAGCTCTCCCTTCTGATGAATGTATCAGTTGCGGAATACGAGTCCGTCGCCGAAATAATCTACGATGATAGGCTTGTTGCGGTTCACCTCCTCTGCGAGCAACTTGCGTGAAAGGTCGTTGAGCAGATAGTGCTGCACGGCACGCTTCACCGGACGAGCACCAAACTCAGGATCGTAGCCCACATGAGCCAGGAAGTCGGTGGCATCGGGCGTAAGCTCCAGTGTGACACCATTCTGCTGCAGCATCTTCTTCACGCCATTCACCTGCAAGGTGACAATCTCACGAATCTCCTGCTCGTTGAGCGGAGTGAACATGATCACCTCATCGATACGGTTCAGGAACTCCGGACGGATCTGCTTCTTCAGCATCTCCATCACACCGTTCTTGGTCTCCTCCAGCAGGGTGGCACGGTTTTGTGCCGTGAGACGTTCCATCTGGCTCTGCACATAGCTGCTGCCCATATTTGAGGTCATGATGATGATGGTGTTCTTGAAGTTCACCGTGCGTCCCTTATTGTCCGTCAGTCGCCCATCATCAAGCACTTGAAGCAGGATATTGAACACATCTGGATGGGCCTTCTCTATCTCATCGAAAAGCACCACGCTGTAAGGCTTGCGACGCACAGCCTCAGTGAGCTGTCCGCCTTCATCATAACCCACGTAGCCCGGAGGTGCTCCAACGAGGCGAGACACGCTGAACTTCTCCTGATACTCGCTCATGTCTATTCGCGTCATCATGGTCTCATCATCAAACAGGAACTCTGCGAGGGCCTTTGCAAGCTCCGTCTTACCCACACCTGTAGTGCCAAGGAAAAGGAAGGAGCCGATAGGGCGCTTAGGGTCTTGCAGGCCTGCACGACTGCGACGCACAGCATCGGCCACCGCTTGGATGGCTTCATCCTGACCGATCACGCGCCTATGCAGCTCATCTTCCAGATGGAGCAACTTTTCTTTCTCGCTCTGCAGCATCTTGCTCACGGGGATGCCCGTCCAGCGTGATACCACATCGGCAATGTCCTCAGCATCTACTTCTTCCTTGATCATGGCCTTGTCGCCCTGCATTTGGTGCAGGCGTTCCTGTGTCTGCTCGATGTCGCTCTGCAGCTGTTGCAGCTTCCCATAGCGTATCTCAGCCACCTTGCCATAGTTGCCTTCACGCTCAGCACGATCGGCCTCAAACTTCAGTTGCTCGATGCTGACCTTATCCTGCTGAATCTTGTCGAGCAGCTCCTTCTCGCTCTGCCACTTGGCCTTGAACTGACTTTCCTGCTCCTTGAGCTCTGCCAGTTCCTTGCCTATCTGCTCCAGTTTAGGCTGATCGTCTTCCCGCTTGATGGCCTCGCGCTCTATCTCCAGCTGTTTGATCTTACGTGTGATTTCATCCAGTTCCTCTGGCACAGAGTCTATCTCCATACGCAGCTTGGCTGCCGCCTCGTCCATCAGGTCGATGGCCTTATCTGGCAGGAAACGGTCGCTGATGTAACGATTGCTGAGCTCCACAGCAGCGATGATGGCATCGTCTTTGATACGCACGTGGTGGTGGTTCTCGTAACGCTCCTTCAGGCCTCGCAGGATGGAGATGCTGTCAAGCGTGCTTGGCTCATCTACCATCACGATCTGGAATCGACGCTCCAAGGCTTTATCTTTCTCGAAGTACTTCTGATATTCATCCAGCGTGGTGGCACCGATGCTGCGCAATTCACCACGTGCCAAGGCAGGTTTCAGAATGTTGGCTGCATCCATGGCACCTTCACTCTTACCAGCCCCCACCAAAGTGTGGATTTCATCGATGAAGAGGATGATGTTACCCTCGGCCTTCTTCACCTCATTGATGACGGCCTTCAGACGCTCCTCAAACTCACCCTTGTACTTGGCACCAGCAATCAGGGCACCCATGTCGAGTGAATACACCTGCTTGTTCTTCAGGTTCTCTGGCACGTCACCTCTTAATATACGATGTGCCAGACCCTCCACAATGGCCGTCTTTCCTGTACCAGGCTCACCTATCAAGATAGGGTTGTTCTTGGTACGACGGCTCAGGATCTGAAGTACACGACGAATCTCATCATCTCGTCCGATCACGGGATCGAGCTTGCCACTGCGCGCACGTTCATTCAGATTGATAGCGTATTTCTCCAATGCTTGGTATTGGTCTTCTGCGCTCTGCGAGTTGACGGTACTGCCCTTACGCAGTTCCTGTATGGCGGCTCGCAGTTCCTTCTCATTCATGCCCTCCTGCTTCAGGATGGTAGCAGCACTGCTGTTGACACTGAGCAATGCCAGCAGCAAAGGCTCTATGGAAACAAACTCATCGCCCATCTGCTTGGAGTAGTCGATGGCTTTCTGCAGCACTTCATTACTCTCACGGCTCAGATATGGCTCGCCACCCTGCACATGTGGGAGCTTATCTATCTCGGCATTCACTTGCTGCGTCACGCTTGTCGTGTTGATGCCCAGTTTCTGGAAGATGAACTTGATGACATTCTCTCCCTGACGGAGCACCCCACTAAGCAGATGAAGCGGCTCTACGGCTTGCTGTCCTCGGCTCTGTACCAAGTTGACAGCTTCTTGCACAGCCTCCTGTGCTTTAATGGTAAAATTGTTGAAGTTCATATCGTCTTTCTCCTTTCTTTAGTTTAAAAATCTACCTATAAGGCTGCAAATCTTTTGCCAATGGGCCATTCCTGCCTTTTTGACTCATTCAGAGGCGGTTGCACTGCCGATTTGTCTATTGCAAACAGATGACAATGCGAATAAAAAGTGTGAAAAACTCGTTTATATCCGTATTAATCACTAAATTTACAGCGGAAATCTAAAAAAAGGACATAATGACAGAATTAACACATTTCTCACAGAATGTGGTAGTGATGGAATCGGCATACATACGTGAGATGCTTGACATTACCCATTCATACCTCCATAAAAAGGGGAAGGAATGCCCCGTACTCGATTTTGCCCACTGGCTGAGCATTCTCTCTATAGATGGGGACTTCACATCGGAGATAGAAGAACTGCGGAAGTTTGAGGAAATTCAGGTGATTATCGTGCGCGATGAGAAGGAAGAGCCTATCACCTCTTGTTATCCGCATGACCTTGGAGAGATAGATGGCATGGGCACCATGACCATGTCGGGTCCCATGCGCTTCAGTGTGGTGCATACGGAAGGCTATTTCTCGAAGAAGGAGCTTTTCTTCGACCTGATGGACTGGGTAATCACGGCTCCCGAGGTGAAGCGTGTGATGTTGCTTCCCAGTATGGATACGGAGGATGACATGCCACTGGCCCTACTGGAGATCAGGCAGCGCATGAAGCTCGATGATGATGCTCGACTGGGAAATGTCACTTGGGTACACATGGGGAAAATAGATGACGAGCGTTTCTGCAACCATGCCTCAGTGTTCTTCTCTATCATGATGGCACTGGGCATCAAGTCGGAAGAGTTGGAATAAAAGAACCGTTGGTTGTGGCCAACGGTTCTTTTTTATAAGTGGTAACTGACTAAACCAGCAGCTTCGTAATGGCTGCCTCGATCTTCTCAATGCTGTCGGTAGGCTCGAAACGTGCCACTACCTCGCCACGTTTACCGATCAAGAACTTGGTGAAGTTCCACTTGATGTCGGGATTCTCCTTATAGTTAGGATTAGCCTTTGAAAGCATCTCATCCAGAATCTTGCTCAGTGGATGCTCAGGATCGAAGCCTCCGAATGGCTTTTGGCTCTTGAGGAACTTGAAGAGAGGGTCTGCCTTCTCACCGTTCACCTCCAGCTTCTTATACTGTGGGAACTTGGTGCCATAGTTCAGCTGGCAGAACTCACGAATCTCTTCTGCAGTGCCAGGGGCCTGCTGGCCGAACTGGTTGCAGGGGAAATCGAGCACTTCGAAGCCCTGTGCGTGATACTTCTCATAGAGCTGTTCCAGCTCTGTGTACTGAGGAGTGAAACCACAGCGGGTGGCAGTGTTCACTATGAGCAAGACTTCTCCGGAATACTCCCGAAGTGATTCCATTTTGCCCTTACGGTCTTTTACTGAATAGTCGTAAACTGTTTTCATTTATCGTTAAATTAATAGTATTTAAAGCTGTGCCTTCACTTGAGCCTCTACCTCAGCCATGTCTTCGGTAGGCTCGAAGCGAGCTATCACCTCACCGTTCTTGTTTACCAGGAACTTGGTGAAGTTCCACTTGATATCGCTCTTCTGTGCGAAGTCAGGATCTCTGCGTGACATCATCTGCTCCATCATCTGGCCTCTCTCACCAGTGAAACCTTTGAAGCCCTGCTTAGCCTTGAGGAAGGTAAAAAGTGGAGACTCGTTCTCACCGTTCACATCAATCTTAGAGAACTGTGGGAAGGTGGTCTCATAGTTGTCTGTACAGAACTTATGAATCTCCTCGTTGCTGCCAGGAGCCTGCTCGCCAAACTGATTGCAAGGGAAGTCGAGCACCTCGAAACCCTGTGCATGGTACTTGTCATAAATTTCCTGCAGTTCCTTGTACTGAGGAGTAAAACCACACTTTGTAGCTGTATTCACGATAAGGAGCACTTTGCCCTTATAAGCATCCATGGATACTGTGTTTTCTTCTAAATCTGCTACTTTGAAGTCATACACGCTGTTCTGCGCGTTCAGTGCCAGTACGAATACTGACATCATCAGAAATAAAATCTTTCTCATTTTCTGTTGTATTTTTATATTTCGCTACAAAGGTATGACTTTTGTTTTAATATCTGGTATAGTGCTTACGTTAATAATATGTAATTTTTGCTGCAAAATTCATTTCATTTTTGCTTTCTTGGCCATCTTGAATAGCTCAGGATTCAGGTGGCAGTATCCCGCAGGGTTCTTATCCAGATAGTCCTGATGGTATTCCTCGGCTGGATAGAAGATCTTCAGTGGGCAGAATTCCACCGTCAATGGGGTATTGTAGATATCTGCTACCTCTTGGTACACCTCCTTGATCACAGGAACATCCTGCACGTCGGTGAAGTAGATGCCAGTACGATAGCGCGTACCGATATCTTCTCCTTGCTTGTTCAAGCTGATGGGATCTATGGCCTTGAAATATAAATGAAGCAGGAATCTCAGGCTGATGACTTCTGGATCATACTTCACGTGTACGGTCTCAGCATAGCCTGTAGTATCGGTATATACTTGTTGATAGGTGGGGTCAGGCACATTACCATTGGCATAGCCAACTTCAGTGTGCGTTACTCCCTGGATTTGCTTCAGGAAATGCTCTGCTCCCCAAAAGCATCCTCCTGCCAAATAGATTTCTTTTTCGTTTTTCATTTGCTCAGATTTAGTTTTTACAAATATACGCATTTTTTCCTGTATATTCAATGACATGCAGAGAATATTTTTTGTACTTTTGTGCTATAATCTTAAAATGCATGTAAAATGAAGAAGTTATTTATCTCGGCCCTGATGCTTATGCTCAGCGTGCTTTCTATCAATGCTCAGAATATGATTATAGCAACCTACAACATCCGCTTGCTGACGCAAAGCGACTATGAGAGTGGTAATGGCTGGAACCAGCGCTATCCGTACCTCGTGAAGCTCATACGCTTTCACCAGTTCGATATCTTCGGCACTGAGGAGGGCTATCTGAGTCAGCTGAATGACATGAAGGCGCAGCTGCCAGGGTTCGACTTCATCGGTGTGGGACGTGACGACGGTGCTGAGAAGGGTGAGCATGCGGCCATCTTCTATGATACTGCTAAGTTTGATGTGCTGGAGCATGGCGACTTCTGGCTCTCTGAGATTACTGACCGTCCGAATGTGGGATGGGATGCTGCCCTGCCACGTGTCTGCACATGGGGCAAGTTCCGTGAGAAGACCACGGGCTTCACCTTTATATATTACAACCTTCACATGGACCATATAGGCGTGGTGGCACGTGCTGAGAGTGCTAAGCTGATTCTTCGCAAGGTGCAAGAGGATGAGGAAAAAGAAGGGTTGCCTTCTGTGCTCTCTGGCGATTTCAACGTGGATCAGCGTGACAGCGGCTACAAGCTGCTGGCAGAATCTGGACTCATGCGTGATGCCTACGAGGTGGCCGACTTCGTGTACGACAATGTAGGTACGTGGAACGACTTCCATCCCGACCGTGGCGATGATGCACGCATAGATCATATCTTCCTCACCAAGGAGTTTCATGTGAAGCGCTATGGCATCCTGACCGATACCTATCGTGCCAAGATAGACAAGACCCCTCGCACAGAACCATTCATGGAGGGTCCGAATACCGAAGATTCAAAGAAATTCACTGCACGCGTTCCAAGCGATCATTTCCCCGTGATGATCGAGGTGGAAGTGGTGAAGTGATGTAATCGTTAATTTAATCCAATTATGAGAAAAAACATTCAGAAAGGCCAAGCTGCAGTGCGTTTCAAGCACTTCCAGAACAGCCCTTATGCAGTGTTCCGCTCATTGAAGGTCCAGGTCAATATCGGCGTGCTGGCTGTCGCTTCTTTGGCATTTGCCAATCCCGACAGCCTTAGCGCCCAGACCGTGACCACTCCAATGCAGCCAGAAGCACAGTATGAGCTGGAAGAAGTGGAGGTAACGGGCAGCAGGGTTCCCCTGACCTTAGGTCAGGCAGCGAGAATGGTGACTGTACTCAACCGCGAAGTCATCGCGGCGGCGCCGGTGCAGAGTGTAGTTGACCTCTTAAAGTATGCGGTTGGCGTAGATGTCCGCCAGCGCGGTCCCATCGGGGCTCAGACAGACATCAGCGTGCGCGGTGGCACGTTCGATCAAATCACCGTCCTTCTCAATGGGATCAATATCGGCGATCCTCAGACTGGCCATAACGTGGCCGATTTTCCAGTTGACATCAGTGAAATAGAGCGCATCGAGGTGCTCGAAGGTCCTGCAGGACGTGTCTATGGTACGTCGTCCTTGGTGGGGGCCATCAACATTGTCACCCGCCAGGAGAAGGAGAGCAGTGCCGATGTCTATGCAGAGGGAGGCTCCTTCGGCTATGCCCGTGGCGGTGCCCGCCTTAACGTCGTAAGTGGCAGACTGAACAATCAGTTGTCTGCCAGCGTGACGCGCAGCGATGGCTACACGCGCAATCAGGCTGGAGGCCTCAATGGTGATTTCGCAGCATTGAAGGCTTTCTATCAAGGACAGTATGAGCATGACCAGGTGCGTGTGAATTGGCATGCAGGCGTGAGCAACAAGGGCTGGGGTTCCAGCACGTTCTATGCAACTCCTAAATGGAAGGCTGACGACCAGTATGAGCATACGCGGAAGTATTACACCACGGTGCAGGCAGAGACCAAGGGTTTCTTGCACTTCAAGCCTGCCGTGTATTGGAATCGTAGCTACGACCGCTATGAGGGTTATCGCGACAAGCCAGAGGTGATGCGCTATAACTACAATCGTACGGATGTCTATGGACTCAATCTGAACAGCTACTTCGAGACCGTGCTTGGAAAGACGGCCTTTGGCGCTGAGTTCCGCAACGAGGACTTGGTGAGTGGCAATCTGGGAGAGCCGCTGAACAAGCCAAGGCATATTCATGGTACGGATCGCGACTATACCTTAGGACTGAATCGCAGCAACCTCAGCTTGCATCTGGAGCACAACGTGCTGCTCCGTCGCTTCACATTCTCTGCTGGCTTCATCGCTGCTAAGAATACATGGAACGAGATGGACTTCAAGCTCTATCCAGGGGCCGATGCCAGCTATCAGATTGGCAAGAACTGGAAGCTATACGCGTCTTATAACACGTCACTTCGTATGCCATCATTCACGGAACTTTACTATTCTGTGGGTGGGCACAAGGCCGATAAGTATCTGAAGCCAGAGGAGATGCAGGCTATAGAGGGTGGCATCAAGTACCTCTCTAATGGGGTGCGTGCCACGTTGAGTGTATATCACCATCATGGTAAGAACATGATAGACTGGATCTTGGATCGTAACGATGGGGAGGATGCCGTTTGGACATCCATGAATCATACCAAGCTGAATTCCTTGGGCATCGAGGCCAGTGTCAGTCTGGATTTCCAGCAGTTGCTGCCTCGTCAGCAGTTCCTGCGCTCCTTCAATGTGGCGTATAGCTATATCGATCAGGACAAGGACTTGGAGCCCAACCTCTCTTCTCAGTATGCGTTGGAGTACCTGCGCCATAAGTTGGTGGCACAACTCAACCTCCATCTGGTGGATAAGCTGAACATGCATATCTCCTACCGCTATCAGGACAGAGTGGGCAACTGCCAGTTGCTCAATGGCGAGACGATGAACTATAAGCCATACAGCTTGGTGGATGCCCGCCTGTCGTACGACATGCCTCAGTATAAGTTGTATGTGGAGGCCAACAACCTCTTCGATACCACCTATTACGACTATGGCAATGTGCCGCAGCCAGGCTTCTGGTTCATGGCAGGAGCTTCCTACAGGTTCCATCTGTAGCAGAGTTTTATATCTGACACGGGGGATATGGCATATCATCGGTAGGTGATATGCCATATTGTTTCCAGGACATATTGTGCTAATATGGAACACTCTTCTTGCTTTTTAGAACTTGCATTTCTGGATTACATATTGTAACTTTGTCGTGCTTTTTCAAACCATTAGCATGAAAGTTGTCATCGCCTCGAAATACCAATATTTGGAAAGCTTCCTGCACGCTGTGGTGCAGGACGACTATCAGCGTGAGAAAGTGTGGCGCAATCGTCGCAACACTGTAGAGCTTGTCAGGATGGGTGATGTGCCATTGGTGGTGAAGAAGTATAAACGTCCGACATTGGCCAACTGTGTCATCTATACGTTTTTCCGCAAGAACAAGGCACAGAAGGCGTGGGAGAATGCGTTCCTCTTCCAGCAACTCGGATTGGAGACAGCTGCCCCTGTGGCCTACATGGTGCGTAGGAAGTGGGGCTTCTTCCATACAGCTTGGTTTATATCAGAATATCTGCCCTATCCAGAGATAGATGAGGCCTATGAGGCTTGTAGCAGCGATGCTGAGAAGGAGGAACTGATGTCGGCCTTTGTGGACTATACGTTGCATCTTCATAGCCTCAACATCGTGCATCGCGACTATAATCGTGGCAATATCTTGGTGCATAAGGAGGCTGATGGCTACCATTTCGCCTTGATTGACATCAACCGCCTATGGCTGAAGCATACGCCCAACGTAGAGCTTTCCATGCGCTCCCTGATGATGCTACAGCTTGAAGAGCCGGAATTGGGTGTCGTGCTGCAGAAATATGCAGAGGGTAGGGGATTCGACGTGGAGGATTGCGAGCATGCCATCTCGCGCCTACAGCGTTTCCATGAGGTGCGCAGCAAGATTAAGCATGGGTTTAAGCGCCTGATAGGCTTGGAACATAAATAAAAAAGAAATCCCCTCACGGCTGAGGGGATTTGCTTTTTAGCATTACAGAGTTTCCAGATTAGAACCCTTGATGGCTTTCTTGATTTGAGCTTCCAGCTCTTCAGCCAGTTCAGGATTGTCAGCGATGACTTGCTTCGTGGCATCACGGCCTTGTGCCAGACGGGTGTCGTTGTAGCCAAACCAAGAGCCGCTCTTCTTGATGATGCCCAGCTCTACGCCTAAGTCAACGATTTCACCAGTCTTTGAGATACCCTCGCCAAACATGATGTCGAACTCAGCCTTGCGGAATGGAGGTGCCACCTTGTTCTTGATGATCTTCACACGGGTGCTCTTTCCTATGACCTCGTCGCCGTTCTTGATGGCCTGTCCGCCACGGATGTCGATGCGCACAGAGGCATAGAACTTCAGGGCATTACCGCCAGTGGTGGTCTCTGGATTGCCAAACATCACGCCTATCTTCTCACGCAGCTGGTTGATGAAGATACAGCAGGTGCGGGTCTTGCTGATGGCCGATGTGAGTTTGCGGAGTGCCTGAGACATCAGACGTGCCTGAAGGCCCACCACGCTGTCGCCCATCTCACCCTCAATTTCCTTCTTCGGAGTCAGGGCTGCCACAGAGTCTATCACGATGATGTCGATGGCAGAAGAGCGAATCAGCTGCTCTGCGATGTCGAGCGCCTGCTCACCGTTGTCTGGTTGTGAGATCAGCAGATTGTCCACATCCACGCCTAGTTTAGCGGCATAGAAGCGGTCGAAGGCATGCTCAGCATCGATGAAGGCAGCGATACCACCCATCTTCTGAGCCTCGGCTATGGCATGTATGGCCAATGTCGTCTTACCAGAGGATTCTGGTCCGTAGATCTCGATGATGCGTCCGCGTGGATAACCCCCTACGCCCAGGGCCACATCCAGTCCGATGGAGCCAGAAGGAATCACCTCTACCTCCTCCACACTGTCGTCGCCCATCTTCATGATAGAACCTTTGCCGAAGCTCTTCTCTATCTTGTCCATGGCTGCCTGCAAGGCTTTCAGTTTCTCGTTTGATGGCCCTTTGGCGCCATTCTCCATTGTCTCTTCGTCGTTTTTCTTTACCATAATGTTTTGATTTTTAATGTTTTAATATTTGTTTACCGTGTTCTTTGGTCTTGATTTCCTTGGGGCCGATAATGCGCTCCACGATGCCTTCCTCGTTGATGATGAAGGTGGTGCGAAGGGTGCCCATGTATTTGCGTCCGTACATGCTTTTCTCTGCCCACACACCAAACTGCTGCGCCAACGTCTTGTCAGTATCGGCTATCAAGGTGAAGGGCAGCTGGTGCTTCTCAATGAACTTCTGGTGCGACTTCTCGCTGTCCACACTCACGCCCACCACTTCGTAGCCAGCTTTGCGCAGGTCGCTGTAGTTGTCACGTAGGCTGCAAGCTTCTGCTGTGCAGCCAGATGTGTTGTCCTTCGGATAGAAATAGAGAACCAGCTTACGTCCTGCAAAGCTGCTCAGCTTTATCTCCTCCCCATTCTCATTGATGCCCAGTATCTCAGGTGCCTTATCTCCGACGTTCATAATAATTGTGAATTATGAATTATGAATGTTTAATGTTTAATGTTTAAAGTTCCAAGTCCCCATCAAACACCTCATGCCAAGGCAGGCCCTGCTTGTTGAGCTGTTCCATGAATGGATCTGGATCGAAGTTCTCCACGTTCCATACGCCAGCCTTCTTCCAGAGACCCTTGAGGAACATCATGGCACCTATCATGGCTGGCACGCCAGTGGTGTAGCTCACGCCCTGCATGCCCGTCTCCTTGTAAGCCTCCTGATGGCTGCAGTTGTTATAGACGTAGTATGTGCGCTCCTTGCCATCCTTCAGTCCGCGGATGCGGCATCCGATGCTGGTTTCGCCCTCATAGTTGGCTCCCAGATCCTGTGGATTAGGCAGCACAGCCTTGAGGAACTGCAGAGGCACGATCTTCACCTTCACATTCTTGGTAGGGTCATCAGCCAAAGGAGCCTCGTAGGTGATCTCGTCGATGCGGCTCATGCCCAAGTTCTGAATTACATCCAGATAGGTGAGGTACTGTTGTCCGAAGGTCATCCAGAAGCGTGCGCGCTTGATGGTAGGGTAGTTCAGTACTAAGCTCTCCAGCTCTTCATGGTGCAGCAGGTAGCTCTCGCGTGGGCCGATGTTAGGATAGGTCAGTGGCTTATGAATCTCCAGCGGTTCGGTCTCCAGCCACTCGCCATTCTCGTAGTACTGACCCTTCTGGGTGATCTCACGGATGTTGATTTCAGGGTTGAAGTTGGTGGCGAATGCCTTATGATGGTTGCCAGCGTTGCAGTCTACGATGTCAAGGTACTGTATCTCATCGAAGTGGTGCTTGGCAGCATAGGCCGTATAGACACCGCTCACACCCGGGTCGAATCCGCAGCCCAGAATGGCTGTCAGACCAGCCTTCTCGAAGCGCTCCTTGAATGCCCACTGCCAGCTGTACTCGAAGTGTGCCACGTCACGAGGCTCATAGTTGGCCGTATCCAGATAGTTCACTCCCGTCTGCAGGCAGGCCTCCATGATGGTGAGGTCCTGATAAGGCAGCGCCAGGTTCATCACGATGTCTGGCTTATAGTCGCTCAGCAGCTTTACCAGTTCCTCCACGCTGTCGGCATCCACCTTAGCTGTCTTGATATCTGGCTGACCGATGGCCTTGACAATGGCGTCACACTTAGCCTTGGTGCGGCTGGCAATCATGATCTCGTTGAACACGTCTCTGTTCTGTGCCACCTTGTGCGCAGCCACTGTTGCCACGCCACCGGCACCTATGATAAGTACTCTTCCCATAACTCTATAGTATAAAAGGTGATAATTTCTGCAAAGATAATAAAATGATATGACCTTTTGCAGATTTGCGAGAAATTATTTTCGCTCTTTTTAAGCCAACTTATTCCGTAGGAATTCCGCACATTCTTTTACTTAGCCCAAGTTTGACCCCACCTGTCAAATTTTCAGAAAAAATCGTGTTGTTTTAAGGG
>CALAEY010000070.1 GCA_937891085.1 uncultured Prevotellaceae bacterium
CATTTCATAGGATTCAGCCCAATTTTTGGTCGGCTAATTGCGGATAATCATTTAAATTATTATCGTGATATGGAACGATTCAGGGAAATGAGGCGCAAGCGCCAGCAACTCTCACAGGAGGAGAGCATCGATATATTGAAGCATGCTACTGCTGGGACATTGGCTTTACTGGGTGACAATGACTATCCTTACGCAGTGCCTATCAGCTATGTCTTCCACGAGGGGAAGCTGTATTTCCACAGTGCTCTGGCTGGCCATAAGGTGGATGCCATCAGGAAGTGTGACAAGGCTTCGTTCTCGGTTATAGAGCGGGATGATGTGCAGCCAGAGAAATACACCACCTTCTATCGGAGTGTGATAGCCTTCGGGAGAATCCATATCATTGAGGATGAGGAGGAAAGACTGGCCGCTGCCAGAAGGCTGGGGAATAGATACAACCCCAATCATGACGAGGCTCTACAGAAGGAGCTGGAGAATGGATTGTCCAGGATGCTGGTGATTCGCTTTGACATAGAGCATCTGACGGGCAAGGAGGCCAGGGAGCTGATGAGTCAGCGAGGGAAGGGCTAAGTGTGGTATGTAGGTAAAGAAAAGGCGGATAAGTCTATGCTTATCCGCCTTTTGTCTTATCGAGGAGTGTGAGTTAGATCAGCTTGCTCCACCAAGCATCGAGGTTGGCAAGTTCTGCCTTGCACTCGTTGTTGTCTGAATTGATGACTTGCTGAGCAAAGCCCAGAAGGGTAGCCTTGATGGCTGCACGGTCATTGCCCTGGAAATCATCGAGCAGATCGTTGGTGTCAGCCACTACTTCATCCAGGGAGTAAACCTTGGTGATGCTGTCGCCCAGTACGCCCTTGATATCGTCGATATTGCCCATGTCTGCCAACTTCTCGATGAAGTGGGAGATGAAGCTACGCTCCTTGGCACTATAGGTTCCATCGCAGTGTGCGAAGAACAGACCCAGCTTAACAATCAGCCTGATGATTTTCTCTATAGATTTGGTATTCATACTTTTTCCTCCATGTTTAGTTATTTACCTGCATAAGAATTACCTGCCATGCCGATAACGCTGATTACGCTCTTGGCAATGTCACCTAAGTCGAGACCGTTGCCGCCTCCGGCAATAGCACCCAGCACGCTGCCCAGGTCGATACCGCCTGCCTGTGCGCCAGTAGAAGCAGAGGCACCGCCCTTGGTGAGCTGTCCGAGGATAGCCCCTAAGTCGATACCGCCAGCTGCGGCACCAGTTGATGCAGAAGCACCACCGCCACCAAGCACTGAACCAAGTACAGAGCCGAGTACGCTGCCGCCACCGCTCTTGGAGCTGCCACCGAGTACTGAGCCCAGCACGCTGCCCAGATCTATACCACCTTTAGAGGTCTGTTGCTGTTTCTTTGAGGCACCGCCAACGATGTCACCTACAATGCCACCGAGGTCGATACCACCTGTTTTAGCACCTCCACCTGTTGCTCCTGAGACTGCACCGCCCAGGATACTGCCTAAATCAATGTCACCGCTCTGTGTGGCTGATTTTAAGATGTTTTCTAATAAACTTCCCATGATATTAAAAATAAATGTTTAGTTATAGTTTCTCTGTTTGGGGTGCAAATTACTGAGATTTTATGAAATGACAAAATTTTCCCTTCATTTCTTTCGTTTCGGGACGAAAGAAATGAATAGAAGATATTATTTCGAATAAAGCTTAGAAATAATATCTGAACGTCCGATGCGACGTAATTCATTAATGATATTACGTCGCTCCTCCGCCTTGTACCAAAAGAAGAACATGCGCTGGGCCAACTTCTCTCGCTGGGTACGTGCGCTGAAAACTTTCTCAAGGGTGTAGGGGTGGTAGCCAGTGTACCAGGTTTCTGTGGCTACTGTCATAGGGGTGGGGGTGAAGTCTTGCACCTGCTCCAAGTGGAAGTCGAGACGCTTGGTGATGACTGCCAGTTCTGCCATGTCCTCTTCCAGACAGCCAGGATGACTGCTGATGAAGTAGGGGATGATCTGCTGTCCGAGATGCTCCTCCCGATTCACCCTGTCGAAGATGCGCTTGAACTCCTCAAAGAGCTTGAACGAAGGCTTACGCATGAGCATCAGCACTCGGTCACTGGTGTGCTCTGGAGCCACCTTTAGTCGCCCGCTCACGTGGTGGGCTATCAGCTCATGGATGTATTCACGATTGGCCCGATTCACCTCTGGATCCTTATGCTCATGCAGCATGAGGTCGTAGCGTACGCCACTGCCAATGAAGCTCTTCTTCACTTGTGGAAGGGCATCTACAGCCCTGTAGATCTCCAGCAATGGACGATGGTCGGTATTGAGGTTGGGACATACCTTGGGGTGGGCACAGCTGGGGCGCTTGCATTTCTTGCAAAGCTCTGGGTTCATGCCTTTCATGCGATACATGTTGGCACTGGGACCGCCCAGGTCGCTGATGTAGCCCTTGAAATCTGGCATCTGCACCACCTTCTTCACCTCACGCATGATGCTCTCCTTGCTACGACTGACGATGAACTTGCCTTGGTGGGCAGAGATGGTACAGAACGCACAGCCTCCGAAGCAGCCTCGATGCATGTTGATGCTGAACTTGATCATGTCGAAAGCTGGGATGCGCTTGTCCTTATACTTAGGATGGGGCAGACGTGTGTATGGCAGGTCGAAGCTATGATCCAGCTCTGCCTCCGTGAGAGGAGGATAGGGTGGATTCACCACCACCGTACGCTTGCCCACCTGCTGAAGCAGTCGCTGTGCCTGCTGCTTGTTGCTCTCCTCCTCGATGTGACGGAAGTTGGCCGCTTCCTTCTTCTTGTCCTTCAGGCATTCCTCGTGGCTATAGAGCACGATGTCATCAGGTTTAGGCTCCACCTCACGAGTCAGATAGGCTATCTGTGGGGTGTCTTCCAAGGGGAGCCCTTGCTCCATGCGACGCACCAGCTCCACCACCACCTTCTCGCCCATGCCATACATCAGCAGGTCTGCACCGCTGTCAACCAAGATGCTTGGACGCAGACGGTCTTCCCAATAGTCATAGTGCGTCAGTCGTCTGAGGCTGGCTTCTATGCCTCCTAAGAACACGGGCACATCTGGCCATAGCTGCTTCAGAATCTTGGTATAGGTGATGGTGGGATAATCAGGGCGCATGTCCGTACGACCATCAGGCGTATAGGCATCCTCATGACGCAGGCGCTTGTTGGCCGTATATTTGTTCACCATGCTGTCCATGCACCCAGGGCTGATGCCGAAGAAGAGCCGAGGACGTCCCAGTTTCTTGAAGTCGCGCAGATCATCCCGCCAGTTGGGTTGTGGCACTATGGCCACCCGAAGCCCCTCTGCCTCCAGGATCCTGCCGATGACCGCTGCACCAAACGATGGATGATCCACATAGGCATCACCGCTGAACAGGATCACATCCAGCTCAGTCCATCCGCGAAGCTCTACCTCTTTCTTGGTAGTAGGCAGCCAGTCGGTCAGTTGTGGCAGGTTGTTCTTCAATCTTCTGAAGCTATAGGTTCGCCTGCTTTCCAATCCTCGTAGAGGTGCATCAGGTTCTTCAGCCCCAGTGCCTTCATATCATCGTGCAGAATCACGTTCTTCTCCAGGCTCAGCAAGGTCTGCATGTCGTTCATCAAGCCCTCCATCAGTGAAGTCATTGTGAAGCGAAGCTTAGAGAGCGTATTCTCATCCACCACGCCGTTGCTATCAGCCAGATGGTCAAGCAGGTCGTATTTCTCCAATATTCTCAAGTGATCATCGCTTACCTTTATGGTGCGTGAACCTTTCTCGTTGGCATTAATTTTATACATAGTCGGTATATTTTTGCTACAAAGATAGTGCTTTTCTCTAAAATATGCTATTTTTGTGCCTTGATAATACAAGACAGCTATGATTGAGGATAGACAATTGAAAACGAAAGTGCTGCGACTGATTCATCCGCAGTGGCATGGGGGTATTCTGGAGAATTGGATGCCCAAGGGAATGAAAGGGGGCCTCGAAGAAGCCTATAAGATAGGTGCTGGAGTGCAGAACATGATGATCCCAGAAGAACAGAAAGGGCAGGAGACGGTGACCATCCCCCTGAGTACGGAAATCATCAGTGCCAATGGCATGCGAAATGAGTATGACGATATTCTGAAGCAGACCAAGGTGGTGAGTGACATCATCTTGGAGAAGGCTCCAGAGCGCATTGTCACGCTGGCTGGTGATGCCAGTGCCACCGTGATTCCATTGGGCTATCTGAATGGTTATTACCAGAAAGACACTTCGCTGGTGTGGATAGATGCCAATCCTGATGTGAGCGTGCCCTACACCATGGCGCTGATGGCGTGGCTGGGTAAGCGCTCTGAGGGCTTCAAGCGTCTGTGGCCAACCATGGTGCCAGCCTCTCGCATCCTCATCGTGGGCTATCGTGCGTGGAACCAGAGCTTGAAAGAGTGGCAAGACGATCTGGGCATGAAGGGTATCTCTCCGCTGCAGGTACGTGAAGACAGCGGGTTGGTGCTCGACTGGCTGAAGGAGAAGGGCAAGAAGAAGGTGTATGTGCATCTGGACCTCAGTGTGCTGGATCCTTCAGAACTTTTCACTTCACACAACCGCACTCACAATGGCATCAAAGCCGCAGAGGTAGTACGTGTGGTGAATGACATCGCTGCTGCCTTCGACTTGGTGGGTATGACGGTGGTGGAACCTACGCCAAAGTTGGTCAACAAGGTGCGTGACACCCTCTCGCAGCTCCCTCTGTTCTGAGCTATTCTTTTTTCGTCTTTAATGATAGTTTGAACGATTTGAGTAGGCTGCAAGGATAGGATGTGACGTTTTTTTTCTTACATTTGTGGCCAAAATCTTAAGAGAGAATGAGAAATTTCGGAATGATCGTGTTCATGTTGTTGCCCCTTCTGGGCTTCATCTATACTTTCTGGCATGTGTGGCAAATCCTTCCAGTGCCTTGGTGGGTCCGTCTGTTGGTCATCCTGCTCATGCTGGGTGCCTTCGCTACCATGTTCATTGGCATGCGCGATAGTGATACTCTTTCGCTGAACGCTCAGTCGTGGCTCTATGAGATAGGCACGTCCTCGCTCATCGTGCTGCTCTATCTGGTCATGCTGTTCATCGCACTGGATGTGTTGCGCTTGGTGCATCTGCTTCCGGCAGGATTCCTTAAACAGAGCTGGACGGGTACCCTCACCGTGTTGGGCATCATGCTCGTAGTCTTCATCTATGGCAATGTGCACTACCATCACAAGGTGCGCCAACCCTTGGAGCTAAAGACAGGAAAGACTCTCGCAAAACCGCTTAAGATTCTTATGATGAGTGATTTGCATCTGGGGTATCACAACCGCAGGGCAGATTTCAAGAAGTGGGTGGATATGCTCAATGAAGAGCACGCCGACCTTATCCTCATTGCTGGTGACATCATAGACTCCAGCACCAAGCCGCTGCTTGAAGAAGCCTCTTACGAGGAGTTCCGCAGGCTCAATGCCCCTGTGGTGGCTTGTCTTGGAAATCATGAATACTTTGCTGGTGAGCCCGATTCTCAGGAGTTCTACGACAAGGCTGGCATCCGCCTGCTGCGTGATGAAGCGCTGGTGTGGGGAGACCTCTGCATCATAGGTCGTGATGATCGCACTAACCCTCGTCGCAAGTCGTTGGCAGAGCTTACGTCTGGCATAGATCGCAGAAAGTACTTCATCGTGCTGGATCACCAGCCGTATGACCTCGACCTCACCGAACAGGCCAAGGTGGACTTCCAGCTCAGTGGACATACGCACCACGGACAGGTGTGGCCCATCTCTTGGATTACTGAGGCCGTATATGAGTGTGCTTTCGGTCCTTGGCAGAGGGGCGATACGCAGTACTATGTCTCTTCAGGCATAGGCATCTGGGGCGGAAAGTTCCGCATTGGCACACGCTCTGAGTATGTGGTGGCTACCTTGCTCTCCGAGTGATGTGAATATTAACGTAAAGTTAACGTAACTTTTTTGGTCAGCCTCTGAAGTTGGTGTACTTTTGCATCAGCAACAAGAAGCAAATGACTTTTTCAATTTGGTGTGAACCTAAAAATTTGGAAGAAATAAGGGAAATGGCTCAAAGCAGAGGGCTGTTTCCCTTTTTTATTGGCTTTTTCTTTTCCGACTCTGTTTCTTTTCTTATCTTCGTGGCATAAATACTAAAATCTTTAGCCTATGAAACTGAATCGTGTGCATCATGTGGCAGTGCTCTGCTCCGACTATGAGCGGAGCTTGGCTTTCTATACAGAGGTGTTGGGATTGGAAGTGCTATCGGAGCATTATCGTGCTGAACGACAGTCGTATAAGACCGACTTGGCACTAAATGGGGAGTTCGTGGTGGAGCTGTTCTCCTTCCCTGATCCGCCCAAGCGTGTGACGAATCCTGAAGCCGCTGGCTTGCGTCATCTGGCTTTCGAGGTAGATGATGTGGAGGCTGCCTTGGCTGCTGTGCATGAGAAGGGAGTGCCTCATGAGCAGGTGCGCATAGATCCGCTGAGCGGAAAGAAGTTCGTGTTTTGTTTTGATCCAGACAATTTACCCATAGAGTTTTATGAAAAAGCTTAGTATTCTTTTCTTGGCTCTCGCATTGGCTGCCTGCACGAAGGAAGTGCCTGCCCCAGAGCCTGTTTATCCCATTCCTGCCCAGAAGCAGGTGAAGTGGCAGCAGATGGAGACGTATGCTTTCATCCACTTCGGCCTGAATACGTTCAACGATATGGAGTGGGGCTATGGTGACACTGACCCGCAGACCTTCAATCCTACACACCTCGATGCAGAGCAGTGGGCGAGGACGTTCGTGGAAGCAGGGATGAAGGGCGTGATTCTCACGGCTAAGCATCATGATGGCTTCTGCCTCTGGCCCTCAGAGCTGACCGACTATAACATCAGTCATTCGGCCTATAAGGACGGTAAGGGTGACGTAGTTGGTGAGTTGGCTGCTGCTTGCAAGAAGTATGGTTTGAAGTTTGGCGTGTATCTCTCGCCTTGGGATCGCAACAGGGCCGACTATGGGGAAGCCTCCTACGTGGAGTATTATCACGCTCAGCTGCAGGATCTGCTCACGCACTATGGCGATCTCTTCGAGATTTGGTTCGATGGTGCCAATGGTGGTGATGGCTACTATGGTGGAGCTCGTGAGCGCAGAAACATAGACCGTCGCAACTACTACGATTTCCCCAAGGCTTGGGCGATGGTGGAGCAGCTGCAACCAGAGGCCATCTGCTTCTCTGACGGGGGCCCTGGCTGTCGCTGGGTGGGCAATGAGCGTGGCATAGCTGGCACTACCAACTGGTCGTTCCTGCGTAGTGCCGACGTGTATCCTGGCTATCCGAACATGGATGAGCTGAACGTGGGGCATACCGATGGAGATGCCTGGATAGCTGCCGAATGTGACGTGTCTATCCGTCCGGGATGGTTCTATCACGAGCGTGAGGATGGCCAAGTGAAGACCGCTGATAACCTGACGGAGCTCTACTATCAGAGTGTGGGGCGCAATGGCACCCTGCTGCTCAACTTCCCTGTGAACAAGGAGGGACTGATCTCCAAGACCGACTCCCTGAATGCCGTGCATTTCCACCAGCGCATTCAGCAGGAACTGAGCCATAATCTGCTCGAAGGAACAAAGGTTGAGGCTTCTGAGACGCGAGGAAAGGCCTTTAATGCCTATAAGGTGACAGATGCTGACTTCGACTCCTACTGGGCCACCTCCGAAGGCGTTTCTTCGGCTTCGCTGACATTTACCTTCCGTGAGCCTACCGCTATCAGCAAGGTGCTGCTGCAGGAGTACATCCCGCTGGGACAGCGTGTGAGCCGCTTCTCCGTAGAGGTGCAGAAGGGGGGCGAATGGCTGGCTCTGGATGCTGGAGAAGAGACCACCACGATAGGCTACAAGCGCATCCTCCGCTTCCCAGAGACCACTGCAGAGGCTTTGCGCATCACTTTCATAGATTCTCGTGGACCGCTCTGTATCAGTGAGGTAGCGGCTTACAGATAATGCCACCACGCAAAGGGCTTCCGATGCGCTAAGTACCCCAAATCATGCTCATGCGCATACGCCTCACGCTCGAAGGAGATGTGACGGTAGGCATTGCCCTTGCGAGGCAATCTGATGAGCCACTCCAACACATACCAGAGGTAGAAGCCTACCACCAGCAGCTCCAGCATCTGGCGGGTGTGGATGTGCTCATGATTCATCGTCACCGCATTCACCTTCACCCCCCTGCGGGCAAAGATGATGCCGCAGAGGTTGATGGCCGTGAATCCCTTGAAGGGCAGGAAGCGATTGTGGATGATCATTTTCTCAGCGAGTGGTAATAGTCCTTCAGCAACTTGGCATCCTCCGCCTTGTCTGTAAACACCTCCAGCAAGATAGGCTGACGGGTGATGGAAGGCTGCGTGAGCTCACTGATGCCTACTTCCAGCTCGGCCCCATCGTGAGCCGCCAGATACTTGAAGCCCCGATCTTCTGCCCATGCCCGTGCCGAAGCACCGTGCTGGCCGTTGATGAAGCGTGCCGAGTCCTGATCCAGCTCCACCTTCGGAAGCGTGTGGAACAGTTCTCCGCCACCGTTGTTCAGCAGCAAGACGCGGATGTTGGAGCCATAGTTGCCATTCCAGAGCGCATTCATGTCGTAGAAGAAACTCAGGTCGCCTATGACGAGGAAGTTGAGCTTCTCATCCATTGTGGCATAGCCCAGAGTCGTAGAGAGCGAGCCGTCTATGCCGTTGATACCCCTGTTGCTCAGCACCTCTACATCCTCCGCCACATCGTAGAGCTGGGCGTAGCGCACAGCCGAGCTGTTGGCCAGATGCAGGGCACTGGGTGTAGGCAGGTGCTTCAGCAGCTCGCCCACCGCAGTCATCTCAGAGTAGGGCAGTTGTGGCGTCTTGATGCCCGCAGCTATCTGTTCCCACGTGCGAGGGTAGGCAGAAGGCACATCCTCTATCAGTGGAGCTATCTTTTCCAGAAACTCGAAGGGATCCATCTCTATGACGGTGGTCAGTGCCCCTTGGTAGAGGTCGCACACCTCGCCGTCACGACTGATGTGCCAATGCTCCAGCGGAGGGTTATTGCGCAGGAAATACTTCAGTCGGCGGGAGATGATGTGTCCGCCATAAGTGATGAGCAGTTCTGGCCGCATATTGGCCATGGTGTCCTTCGCCATCGGGTAGAGCACCTGGTCGATGTGGCGGAGTGGGGTGCCAGGCACCGTCTTGTTGCCTATGCTCTCCGTGATCCAGACGAACTGCTTCGCCAGCTGCTTCACGTATTTCTTATCGAAGAGGTAGATCAGGCTCATCTGGCCAGCTATCACCATGCGGTTGCGATAGCGGTTCAGTCGCTCTATCAGGGGCTGGTAGTCGTTGTTGTACATGTTCAGGCCCTCGAAGCGATGAATGACGCGCTCCTTTGGCAGTTCTGCTGCCCCCATGTCGAAGAGGGGTTCACCGATGGGCACATTGATGTGTACCGGCCCCCTGCCGTGGTGCGTCATCTCCATCAGCGCCTCGTTGATCAGTCGGTTGCTATACCAAGCCTCCTCCTCCGTATGCACATCAGGCAGGCTGACGCTCTTCTTCACCAGCCCCCCGAACACCCCAGGCTGAGGCATCGTCTGTCCGTCCATCTGCCCTATCCAAGCCGCTGGTCGGTCAGCAGAGATGATGACGAGAGGCACCTGCTGGTAGTAAGCCTCTGCCACGGCAGAATGGAGGTTGAGCAATGCGCTGCCGCTGGTGCATACCACCGCCACAGGCTGTCCGCCATGAAGCGCCAGCCCCATGGCATAGAATCCCGCACTGCGCTCATCCGTCATCGGGTAGCATTTGTAGAAGCCAGAGCGAATCAACGTCTGCGACAAGGGAATGTTCCTGCTGCCAGGGCAGAGCACTATCTGACTGATGCCATGCTCACGTAGCAGCACGGCCAGTTGCTGTATGTTTCGTTTGGTGCTATACATCGTTTTACTTCTTTATGATCATGTTTACCACGCGCTCCGTAGAGACCAGCTTATCCTCCTCATTCCGTATGTCCACGTTCCACACATGCTGTCGATGTCCTCGATGCAGCAGGGTAGCCGTGGCCGTAACTGTCTCGCCCACACGAGCCATGTTCAGATGGTTGCCGCTCACCTCTATGCCCACGGCTATCTCCCCCTCATTGCACAGAAGGTGAGATCCCACGCCAGCCAGAGTCTCAGCCAAGGCCAAGGCAGCTCCACCGTTCATGATGCCATAGAGTTGACTGTTCGAACCGCCTATCACCATGGTGGCCCTGAGCATATCCTCTTGCCATTCTGTGATCTCCATTCCGATGGTGGTTCCAAGTCCCTCCAGCAAGGCATTCAGTTCGTTGACATCTTTCATACGTATGACTATTTCAGATACAAAAATAGGACTTTTTTTGTAAAAGTCCTATTATCTTTGCATTATTATAGAATAAACCCTTAGAAAGGCACGGCATATACATGTGTGTCAAGTTTTCACTATGCGTATACCGATACAAAATAAAAAGAGCTTATTTTTGCAGATATGGTGCGTTATTACTATCTTCGTAGCAAAATAATTTATAGCTATAAAATGATTATGAAAAACATCAAGAAATCTTGGATGAAAGCCCTGCTCTTATCAGGGTGCTTCCTGGCTCCAACAGTAGCTGGAGCTGCTACGGGAATTACCGATCTACGTGTGCAAGACCAAGTAAGTCCGTTGGCCATAGAAGACCTGCACCCGCTGTTCTCCTGGCGCATGGAGAGCGACAAGGTGGGTGAGTGCCAGACGGCCTATCAGATCACGGTGCGCCGTGCCGCTGACGGACGGGTGATGTGGACATCTGGACGTGTGGAGCGTGGCGAGAGCAACAACATCGCCTACAGTGGCGTGGCCCTGCAGCCAGAAACCGCCTATGAGTGGGATGTGGAAGTATGGGACAGCGCCGGTGCCAGCCACAAGCAGACAGCTGCCTTCGAGACAGGACTGATGAGCGCCAAGCAGGCGGCATGGGGCGGGGCGCAGTGGATAGGCTCTACGAAGAAGCTCCTCGACGCTGCTTCCAACAACTACTTCTCCCTGCTCATGAAGTTCCAGATAAAGCAGGGTGGCGTGGCTTCGCTGATCCTGGGCGCCAATGACTTCCGCCTGAAGGATGCCTTCCAGAACATCGACAACATGGCGGGTGAGAACTATATCCGTGTGGACTTCGATATGAACGGCCTGAACCAGAACAAGGGGGCTGAGATCCGCGTCTATCGCGTGGGTTTCGCCAAGGGCGACAAGGCCGATAAGCCTTTCCTCACCATCAATCAGGAGACGTTCCCACAGAGCAACCTGCCCCAGATCTTCACCAGCCAGAATGCCGCTGACGTGCATCAGGTAGAGATCTTGGTAGATGCCAGCAACTTCCAGTTCATCATCGATGGCAAAGACTTGGTGACCACACCGCCAGATCCTCGTCGCCGTGGCTTCGGTGGAGGCTTCGCCGTGGGTAGCGTGGCTGGCAGAACGGTAACGGCCACCCGCCTGCAGATAGGCCCTTGGGGAAATTCACACAACAACAATACGGCTCCGCACGTGGGGCATATCGGCTTTGCTGCTGCCCCAAACTCGGAGGTGGTGTATTCCGACTATCAGATTCAGCTCTGCGGACAGGCAGAGGACAAGGTGGTGTTCGACCAGCAGCACTATGCCGTGTTCAACGCCGTGCCTGGCGCACAGGTGAGTGGCAATGCCATCACGGTGAAGAACACTACTGGCAAGTTGGCCATGGGCTACGCCGATCCTTCTCACGGGGCGCTGACCATGCTGCGCACGGAGTTTGCCACCACGGAGGGCAAGGCCATCAAGCATGCGAAGCTCTATGCCACGGCCATGGGCAACTATGAGCTCTGGATCAACGGCGAGCGCATGGGTGAGGATTGGTTCACGCCTGGCGACAGCCAGTTCCGTGAGGTGATGGGCTATCATGCCTATGACGTGACCTCTATGCTGAAGGGCGGACAGAATGCCATCGGTGCGCAGCTGAGCCCTGGATGGTACACGGGGCCGATGACCTTCACCAGCAGCAACTTCAACTTCTTCGGCGATCATGAGGCCCTGCTGATGAAGCTCGTCATCACCTACGATGATGGCTCGAAGCAAACCATCGTGAGCGATCCTAAGAGCTGGAAGAGCTTCAATGACGGTCCTATCCGCTATGGCAGCTTCTTCCAAGGCGAGCGTTACGATGCCAATCAGGAAGCCAAGGTGGCTGGCTGGAAACAGGCAGGATTCAGCGAGAACGGGTGGCAGCCGGCAGAGGTCATCAAGCAGCGCGACTGGGTGAACTTCGACCTCATGGCTCGCTATGATACCCCTGTGCGTGTGCGTGAGACGCTCACGGCTCAGCAGGTGATGCCTACCCATAGTGCCGACAATCATACGTTCATCTATGACATGGGTGTGAACATGGTGGGTGTGCCACAGATCAGCATCCCTGCTGGCTATCTGAAGCAGGGCGATGTGGTGATCATCCGCTATGCAGAGCAGCTCTATCCGGGCTTCAGCGGGGATGAGCGCTACTACGTCAGGACTTATGGACGCGGTGGTAAGAACATCGCCGGCCGTCCGCTCTACGAGACGTTCCGTGCAGCCTTGTGTACAGACTTCTATATCGCCAAGGGTGGGGAGGCCGTGACCATTCAGCCAACGACCACCTACCGTGGCTATCAGTATGTGCAGATCACCCTGCCAAGCCATGTGGGCGCTCTGCCATTGGCCAATGTGAAAGGTCTGGTGATGTCAAGCGACGAGCTGCCTACGGGTACTTACTTGGCTACTACCAGCGATGGCAACAAGACGGCCAATCTGGTGAATCAGCTCATCAAGAACATCCAGCGCAGTCAGCTGGGCAACTTCTTCACCATCCCTACCGACTGCCCTCAGCGCAACGAGCGCATGGGTTGGACGGGTGATGCGCAGGCCTATACACGTACGGCTACCTACAACAGCGATGCGCAGAACTTCTTCCGCCAGTGGATGGTGAACCTGCGTGCCGATCAGGGCGTGGGTAACGATACCAACGTGCCTGGTGGTGTGGGCAGCACAGTGCCTACCTACAACCGTGCAGACGACCAGAGCTTTGCCGATGGTACCACCTGGGCAGCTGCTGTGTGCATGGTGCCTTGGCAGCTCTACTCGCAGTATGGAAATACGCAGATCATCAGCGAAAACATAGAGGCCATGATGGCTTGGCTGCGTGGCATGGATTACTACGACCAGAGTGAGGAATATCCGCATCTGTCTGCCAAGGCCACTGGCTTGGCCGATTGGCTGGCTATGGACAATCGCACGCCTTCTGACCTGGTGAACAATGCCATCTACATCTACATGATGGATTGCACGGCCCAGATGGAAGAGGCTATCGGACGTAGCGACTATGCTGCTGAGCTTCGTGCCCGTCATGATGCCGCCAAGGCCGAGTGGAACCGCTGCTATGTGGATCCAGCCACGGGTAAGACACGCAACCAGCAGGGCACCTTGGTGCACTCTCAGGCATCGTATGCTACGCCTCTGAACTTCAACTGCTTCGATGAGAACAATAAGGCAAAGGCTGAGCAGTATCTGGCTGAGCTGGCCAAGAATCCTTCACTGAGCGGTGAGGGACAGAACAAGTATCCTGCCTACACCATCACCACCGGCTTCTCTGGCACTCCGAACATCCTGCCAGCCCTGAGCCGTGCGGGTAGGGTAGACGAGGCTTTCCGCATGTTCACTTGTACCGACTATACCTCTTGGCTCTATCCTGTGACCAAGGGTGCTACCTCCGTGTGGGAGCGTTGGAATGGCTATGAGGCTGCCTTCGGGGAGAACAACCAGAACTCCATGAACTCCTTCAACCACTTCGCCCTCGGAGCTGTGGGTCAGTGGATGTATGAGTATCAGCTTGGCATCACGGCTGAGGGTGGCTATAAGCACTTCGTCTTGCAGCCAACGGCAGGTGCTACATACACCTCGCTGACGGGTTCTTATCGCAGCAACTATGGCGACATCGAGAGTGCTTGGAAGGCTGATGGCAAGGGCAAGATGACCACCTATGAGGCCACGGTTCCTGCCAACACCACCGCTACGCTCTACCTGCCAGTTGGCGCTGATGTGGGTCAGTTTGGCACGGCAAACGGTGTGAAGTATGTGGGCAAGGTGCAGCACAATGGCGTCACTACCGCCCAGTATGAACTCCAGAGCGGACACTTCAGCTTCACCATCGGCAATGCTGAGGTAACGGTCAGATAATCATACTGATAAATATTTGCATGGACTTTAATACGTAGAAAAATGAAGAAGATTCTTATAGCATTGATGTCAGCTGCCGTGATTCTCTCATCATGCAGCAGTGTGTTTGGCCTTAGTGGAGCCTCTACAGGTGCGATGGTGGGTGGCACACTGGGTTCAATCCTTGGAAATAGTACGGGCGGCTATGGCTCTACCATCGGAGGCTTGGTGGGCACGATGGCAGGTGCCGCTGTTGGTAATGCCATACAGAAAAAGACCACTGAGCAGCAGATCAACAGGGTGATGGGGAACAGCTATACGCAGCAGTCGAACACCATGACGCCAAGCCTTTCATCCGTGTCACTGAATACCTCATCTGTACGTCTGGAGAACTTCCACTTTGTGGATGAGAACAATGATCAGATCATCAACCGTAACGAAGAGTGCAAGGTGATGTTTGATGTGGTGAACACTGGTAACTCAACCGTTCGTGATGTCACGCCTCAGATGGAAGTGGTGGATGGAGCCAAGGGACTTTTATTGGGTAGTGCCACCACGATAAGCAGTATTCCAGCTGGTGGACGTGTGACATACTCAGTTCCTGTGATTGCCAAAAAGGTGAAGAATGGTGAGGCCATATTCCAAGCCTATGCTACAGAAGCCAGTGGTGCCGTGACAGAAACCATAGAATTCTCTTTGCAGACGAGAAAGTGATATTTAATTGAAAATTGAGGATTGAGAATAACCCCGCAAGGCTGATCTCAATCCTCATTTTTATTTTTCAATTCTCAATTTTCAATTCTCAATTTTTAATAGTGTGTCTGGAGGTAAACCACATGGGTAGTGAGATATTCTTCCACACCATGCTTACCATCAGCACCACCGATACCAGACTTCTTCACACCAGCATGGAAGCCCTGGATGGCCTCAAAATGCCAGCGGTTGACGTAGGTCTCACCGAACTGCAATTCGCGGCAGATGCGGGTAGCAATGTCGATGTCCTTGGTGAAGACAGAAGAAGCCAAGCCGTAATCTACGTCATTCGCCCACTTGATCACCGTGTCGATATCTTCAAACTCTATGATAGGCAGAACGGGGCCAAACGTCTCTTCATGCACGATGTCGAAATCTTGCTTCACATCATCCAGCAGGGTAGGAGCATAGAAATAGCCCTTGTCGCCAATGCGATGTCCGCCACACAGCACCTTCGCACCCTGCTTGATGGCATTCTCTACCTTGGCAGTTACGCTTTCCAGAGCTCGCTGCTCTACCAGCGGTCCCATCTCTGCATCCATCATCACAGCAGGATTGCCAACCTTCACGTTCTGGAACTTCTCCAGCAGCAAGGCCGTGAGTTTCTCCTTCACATCCTTATGCACATACAGGCGCTCGGCATTGTTGCAGATCTGTCCGTTGTTACCAATGCGACTCTCGAAGATGGCTTGTGCTGCCAGTTCCAAATCTGCGTCTGGGAAGACAATGGCAGGCGCCTTGCCACCCAATTCCAGTGATACCTTAGTGATGTTTGGTGCAGCTGCTTCCATGATCTTCTGGCCAGCACCTACACTACCTGTCAGGCTCAC
This sequence comes from uncultured Prevotellaceae bacterium, assembly GCA_937891085.1. GTDB lineage: Bacteria > Bacteroidota > Bacteroidia > Bacteroidales > Bacteroidaceae > Bacteroides. The sequence goes on from CALAEY010000070.1 coordinate 15,839, forward strand.
GATGCCAACCTTAGGACTGCTGGCCATGGCATTGCCCACCAACGATCCCTTACCAGTCACTACGTTGAATACGCCAGCAGGAAGTCCTGTCTCATGGACAATCTTGCAGAACTCTGTGCAGTTCTCAGGTGTGAGCTGTGATGGCTTCAAGACGATGGTACACCCAGCGATGAGGGCTGCACCAGCCTTACGAGCAATGAGGAAGAAGGGGAAGTTCCATGGTAAGATGCCAGCAGCCACGCCGATAGGCTCTTTGAACAGCATCATGGTTTCTCCACGATTGTCGCTCTGGATAATCTCACCCTCGATGCGACGGGCAAACTCAGCCATGTAGTCGAAATAGGTAGCCGTGACACCCACCTCTACACCAGCCAATGCTTGGGTCTTTCCTTGTTCACGCACCAGAATCTCCTGGAACTTGTCGAAATTGGCACGAATACCATCAGCCATCTTGTGCAGATAGACAGCACGCTCCGCAGCAGGAATGGCTGCCCATGCTGGTTGCGCCGCTTCTGCAGCGTCAATAGCTTCCTGCACGTCTTCTAATGTGCCATCTGGCTGACGGCTTACAACTTCTTCAGTGGATGGGTTAAGCACCTCGATCCATTTTCCTGAACGGCTTTCACAGAACCGTCCGTTGATGTACATCTTTAAATCTTTCATGGTAGTATTTTTTAAGTAAGTAATGTCATTCTGTCAGAGGCTTGATACGCTCAATAAGTTCGCTGCCAAGGGCATCCTTGACCTTGATGTGTTCCAATACTGCTGTCACAAACGGATTGGTGTCGAAGTCGCCTCGCACCTGCTCAAAGTCTTGCTCTTTCTCTATCTTGGTGCCATCAGCGCCAAAGCCCGTCATGGAAGCCAGTGAGAACTCCTTCTTGGCATCTTCGTAGACCATCTTATCCAAGCCAATAACGGCCTCTTTCCATCTTTCCACGATGTGGATAATGTCTGCAGCTGTGATCTGGTCGGCCTGAAGCCCAAAGAACTCCTGCAGCTTCTCGTAGGCCCAAGTCCACTCATAGGTATAGTAGTTCTCGTGCATGATGCGGAAAGCCTGGTTTATCTGACCGACGGTGGAGATTTCACCGCTTTCGATTCCGTCCATAAGAGATGCCACTTCACTCTTCGGCGCGATAAGGCCGCTTATGTCAACCCAGTCACTATGACCGATCTCAGTATCGGGTTTGAGCATAGCCTGTATCTCCTCGTCCGATGCCCCTGCGGGAAGATTCTCAAGACGCTTGATAAGCGAATTTCCGAGGAACTTGCGGATTCCCGTCTCATAGAAGAAGATACCCTTGCGGAGTGAGGAATTGCGGATCTTGGTGCTGTGGAAAGAGTAAATGTCCGACAGTTCCCCTGAAGCGTAAAGCAGGTTATTGAGGGTCTTGAGGCCTTTAAACATCTTCTGAATAGTGAATGGGGAAAGGAGGTTGTAGTTGATGTAATCCATCTTGTCCGGATCTTTCCTCGCATCCCTCTTCGGCCATTTCTGGGCATCACGTATCGTTCCTACGCTCCGAAGGTTCACGCCCGGTACCAGATAAGTGGTATTGTTCTGCTCGATAAGATACGAGAACGGCAGATTGGTCGTATCGGAATGGGTGACGTGACGTCCCATGACAAGGGAGAAAGCTCCC
>CALAEY010000071.1 GCA_937891085.1 uncultured Prevotellaceae bacterium
GCCCTGCACGGTTGTAACCGATGGCTCTACCTCACTGGTTCAGCGTAAGTTTGCCATCGGTTACAACCGTGCAGGGCGCTTGATGGATCAGTTGGAGCGTGCGGGCATTGTAGGTCCTGCACAAGGCGCTAAGCCACGTGAGGTCCTTATCACTGACGAGATGTCTCTGGAAAACATTATTTCACAATTTAAATAGAATAAGGTGATGAAAAGATACCATACATTCATAGGGATGCTTCTGGCACTCATGGCTCTGCTTCCACTGAGCTTGAAGGCTCAAGATGAGGCTACGGCTTTGCTGGAACGCACGGCAGATGCCATTCGCTCTTCCGATGGCATCAAGGCTACCTTTATCATCCAAGCTCAGGAAGTGGAGACAGAAGGCACTATCTTCCTCAAAGGCACTAAGTTCAAGTTGGAGACAGAAGGTGTGAGGACCTGGTTTGATGGCACTACGCAGTGGACCCTCGTAGAAGAGACTGAGGAAGTGAACATCTCGGAGCCCACAGCAGAGGAGCTGCAGAGCATCAATCCCTATGCTTGGCTTTCACTCTACAAGGAAGGCTACAAAGTGCGCTTTGGTAGCGGTGCCAATGAAGGGGAACGTTCCATCGTGATGACCACCACCAAATCCCGTCTCGACATGCAGAGCATTGTGCTCACGGTAAATGAGCGCACATTGGCCCCTGTACGTCTGAGCATGGCTGGTAGGGGAGGCAAAGACGTAGCAGTGATTTTCATCCAGTCGTATGATGACAAGCAGCACTACGACGATGCCCTCTTCACCTATCCCGAAAGCCAATACCCCGGCGTAGAGGTAGTGGACCTTCGATAATGGATAGTGGCTGCGAAGCAGCAATAATCTGTTTAATCCGATAAATCCGTGGATATAACTCATAATTTATAATTCATAATTCATAATTCAAAAAGATGTTGGAAACTGAAAAAGTAAGATTACTCATTATTGGTTCTGGTCCTGCTGGCTATACCGCAGCCATCTATGCAGGACGTGCCAATCTGTCTCCTGTGCTCTATGCAGGTTTGCAACCAGGCGGACAGCTTACCACAACTACGATTGTAGAGAACTTCCCTGGTCATCCACAGGGCATAGATGCCAACCAACTGATGGAGGACATGCGCCAGCAGGCAGTCAACTTCGGTGCGGATATCCGTAACGGTGTGGCGACGAAGGCTGATCTCAGTGCGCGTCCATTCAAGATTACCATTGATGATGAGAAGCTCATTGAGGCTGATGCCTTGATTATTGCCACTGGAGCAGCAGCGCGTTATCTTGGTCTTGAGGACGAGAAGAAGTATGCAGGCATGGGTGTGAGCGCTTGTGCTACGTGCGACGGCTTCTTCTACCGCAAGAAAGTAGTGGCTGTTGTAGGAGGTGGTGATACGGCTTGTGAGGAAGCAACCTATCTGGCAAGTTTGGCCAGGAAGGTGTACCTCATCGTGCGTAAGCCATTCCTTCGTGCTTCAAAGATCATGCAAGAGCGCGTCATGAACAATGAGAAGATCGAAGTGCTCTTCGAACATAATGCAGAAGGACTCTTTGGTGAAAATGGTGTAGAAGGTGTACATCTCGTGAAGCGTTTAGGAGAGCCAGATGAGAGTCATTACGATCTCCCTGTCGATGGTTTCTTCTTGGCCATTGGTCATAAGCCAAGTTCGGATATCTTCAAGGATTACTTAGAGGTAGATAAGGCAGGATATATTGTGACAGAAGGGGCTACGCCACGTACCAATATTCCTGGTGTCTTCGCTGCAGGTGATGTGGCAGATCCACACTATCGTCAAGCTATCACTGCTGCCGCTAGTGGTTGTAAGGCTGCTATAGAAGCAGAGCGCTTTTTAATGTCTTAAAAGCGCTCTACTTCTTGTCTTTTTTCGCTTTGTCCAGCGGTTATTCTTTTCTTCGAGCTGTAGCGAAGAAAAGAATAAGAAACATTAGGAAAAGAAGTGTATTGATGAAGAGAAGCAAAAAAACAGAACTGGAATCAACCAATTCTGCTTATTTTCTTCAGCTTCTCTTCATCAATAAGCTTTATCTTTCTACCATCAATCGCTATCAGGTGCTCTGCAGCAAACTGCGATAGCGTTCGGATGGCATTAGACGTTGTCATATTCGAAAGATTCGCCAGGTCTTCACGAGAAAGATAGATGCTCAGCGTGAAACCATCCTCTTCCAAACCATAACTCTCCTTCAGCAAGAGCAGAGACTCTGCCAAGCGCCCACGGATATGCTTCTGCGTCAGATTCACAGTACGCTGATCAGCCACATCCAATCCATGCGACAGACGCTCAATGATAAAGTAGGCCAACTGGTTGTTCTGCTTCACTATAGAGTCCAGAATGTGCAGAGGAATCTGGCAAATCACCGCAGGCTCTACAGTCGTGGCGGTGCAGATATAGTCCTTATGGGAGAAATATGCATGATAGCCGAAATACTCCACAGGTTTATAGAGTCTGATGATCTGGTTTCTGCCACCTACGCCCTCTTTGTAGATCTTTACCTTGCCAGCCAGCAGGCACATCATGTGAGTAGGCGTTTCACCTTCTATATAGATATGCTCATTCTTCTTATAGCTCTGGATGGTGATGTGCTCAGATAATAGGATACGCTGCTCCTCATTGAGAGGCGCCCATAAGTCAGCAAGCAGACTTGGAATGTCTGCATTCGTTGGAGTTATTTTTACCATCTTTCTACCTAATACCTGTATTTCGTAACCAATTGGTTGCAAAAATAGTAATAATTATTAAATTTGTTTCACTTTTGTCTGTTTTTTTGCAAAAATTAGTTGTATCTTTGCTTACAATAGTAATCAATAGACATTATTATGGACAAATTTGTTATCACTATCAATCGCCAGTTTGGCTCCGGAGGACACGAGGTGGGCGACCTGCTCGCTAAGCGTCTCGGTGTGAAAATCATAGACAAGGAAGTGGCTCAGGCCATTGCCAAGAAGTTTGAAATGACTCAGGAAGAGTTTGACAAGATAGACTACCGAAAGCCCAGCTGGTGGGAAGAGTTCACCATGTTCTACAGCCCTTTCGCTGCCATGGGGAGCCAACGTACCACTGTGGATAAGGCGGTGACCTCCCGTCAGATGTACTTGGAGCAGACAGAACTGCTGAAGAAGTTGGCCGAGGAGGAGTCATGCATCGTCATCGGGCGTTGTGCCTTCCATATCTTCAAGGATCATCCACACTGTGTGCGCATCTTCGTACATGGCAGTGAGGAGCGTCGTCTGAAGCACGCCATGGAGTATTTCAAAGTAGGCGAGGAGGAAGCCCGCAGGATGATGGAGGAGACCGACAAGAAGCGTTACGACTATATCAAGAAATACACGGGCACAAGCGGATTTGATCTGCGCAACTATGATTTCACCTTCAATGCCGATGTGCTGAGTATTGAGGAGATGGCGGACATTGTCTATAAATACATCACGCGTGAGAAAGCCTGATGCAGCGCTGGTGCGCTATGTAGAGGCGGAAATCATTCCTCGTTATGCGACTTTCGATAAGGCGCATCAGGTAAGTCATGTGCAGATGGTCATCTCCCAGAGCTTGGAGCTGGCAGCCTATTACCCTTCGCTCAATGTTGATATGGTCTATGCCATTGCGGCCTATCATGACACCGGATTAGTGGAGGGTAGGGAACTGCATCACATCGCTTCAGGGCGCATCCTTATGACCGATCAGACACTTCGTAGGTGGTTCTCGGAAGCAGACCTGCAGGTGATGAAGGAAGCGGTGGAAGACCATCGGGCCTCTTCAGACCATGAGCCTCGCAGTCTCTACGGGCGCATCGTGGCAGAAGCCGACAGGCAGATAGAGGTTGATGTGGTGCTCAGGCGCACGGTTCAATACGGCCTCAAGCATACGCCAGAGCTCGATAAGGAGGGACAGTACCAGCGCATGTGTGAGCATCTGCATGAGAAGTATGCCGAAGGTGGCTACCTCAAACTCTGGATACCACAGTCGCTGAATGCCAGTCAGCTGGAGAAGTTGCGGCAGGTCATCAGGGACGAGGATCAGCTTCGGGCAGCCTTCGAGCGTATCTATCAGGAAGAAACATAAAAATCTGCCTACTAAAAATTGCATATAAGGCGGTGTTGTAGTATCTTTGCATCGCAAATTAAACAAATTATCCAAAAGTATGAAAAGAGACGACTTAATCTTTGAGATTATCGAGAAAGAACATCAGCGCCAGCTGAAAGGTGTTGAGCTGATTGCGTCTGAGAACTTCGTGAGCGACCAGGTGATGCAGGCCATGGGATCATGCATGACCAACAAGTATGCCGAGGGCTATCCTGGCCATCGCTATTACGGTGGTTGCGAGGTAGTGGACATGAGTGAGAATATCGCTATCGAACGTATTAAGGAACTGTTTGGTGCAGAGTATGCCAATGTGCAGCCACACTCTGGTGCCCAGGCTAATGCTGCAGTGCTGCTGGCTGTCTTGAAGCCAGGTGATAAGTTCATGGGTCTGAATCTGGATCAGGGCGGACACCTTTCTCACGGCTCTCACGTGAATACTTCTGGTATCTTATATACGCCTCTGGCCTACAATCTGAATCCTGAGACGGGTCGTGTAGACTACGATCAGATGGAGGAGATTGCCCTGCGTGAGCGTCCAAAGCTCATCATCGGTGGTGGCTCTGCTTACTCTCGCGAGTGGGATTACGCACGCATGCGTAAGATTGCCGATGAGGTAGGGGCCTTGCTGATGATCGATATGGCACATCCTGCAGGTCTCATAGCTGCCGGACTCCTCGACAATCCTGTGAAATATGCTGACATTGTTACCTCTACCACTCATAAGACATTGCGCGGACCACGTGGCGGTGTCATTATTGTGGGCAAAGATTTTGAAAATCCATGGGGCAAAACAACTAAGAAGGGCGTAGTTCGTACTATGGGTTCGCTCCTCAATAGTGCTGTATTCCCAGGTCAGCAAGGTGGTCCGCTTGAGCACGTCATAGCGGCTAAGGCCGTAGCTTTTGGCGAGGCACTCAAGCCAGAGTTCAAAGTATATCAGCAGCAAGTGAAGACCAATGCTGCACGTCTTGCTCAAGGTCTTATCAACAAAGGGTTCCACATAGTTTCAGGTGGTACCGACAACCACTCAATGCTTGTCGACCTGCGTCCGAAATATCCAGAACTCACAGGTAAATTGGCCGAAAATGCACTCGTTGCTGCCGACATCACCGTAAACATGAATCTCGTT
>CALAEY010000072.1 GCA_937891085.1 uncultured Prevotellaceae bacterium
GTTTTACGCATATCGTGGGCAAAATATTAGTGCGGTCTAAACGCCTATACCTATCAGTTAAATACTGACTATCAGTAAAGGGGCTATGCCGTGATGGCATAACCCCTTTTTTGGTACGCTCAGCATGAGTATCAGCTAACGGGTGCAAGTCCTGAGCGAGACCTAATTGCGGGAATCGCACAGCCCAAGGCAAGGGTGTCCATCGTGAGGTGGAATCTGGAGGAAGCCAGCGGCAAACATCTGGCCTGACGGACAGAAACCACATACAAGGCATATGCCCGTGGTTAAGGTTGCCAAACAAACCAAAGCCCGATAGCTATTCGGAACGGGTGGTGTAAATGTGCCAGGTATAAGATGGAAAGTTGATGCCCTTATCTGAGGAGGTCTCACGGACATGTCGATTAGTTGCTTTTACGAAAGTCATGGAGTAAAGCTTGCCGTGAGAAGTCAGCCGAGGTCATAGTACCCAAGGCACGTGTGCCTATAGGGAAGGACCGAACCGTGCAGCGTATTAGTAATTGAAAGTTACGGCTGCCTATGAGTCAGTTGCTCCGCAAGGAGGCTACTTGCCGAAAGTATGACGGAATCAAAGGATAGGCAAGAGCGATGTTTGGCAGCTGATAGCCTAAGACAACAAGACGCACGCCCTCGGAGGTGTCAAAGCACGGAACCGCCGTATGCGGAACCGCTTGTACGGTGGTGTGGGAGGACGCATGGGGAACTAATCCCCATGCTCCTACCCAATCATACCAAAATTTGCATGAAATCCTTTTTACCTTCACCTACCTCACCCTGAATTTTTATAAATGCCTGATTTATAAATAACTGTATGGATCTGGCTTTCTGCGCTTGAGATTGAATAATGTTGGCCAACGAGTCAACCTAAATCAAGTGAAAACCTCGGTTTTTTCAAGCCTTCGTATTATTCTAACAGCCACTTCCAAGCAGGTATCACTTCAATCTGCTTGCCATTATCAAGAGGAATTACACCTTCCTCATCGTAAGTAACAATCACCAAACGACGCAGAGGAATGAAACCATCCAACTGTTTCAGAGCCTTGGTCTCGCGTTCGAAAGTATCCTGCATACCCTCACCATAAATGGAGTAGGATGCCTGAACAGCGTAGCCTTGCTCGGCCACAAGGAAATCTACATCTATGTTCTTATGATAGAAACATAGACCATTACCATACTGATGGCGGAGATGGATAGCACAGAGGTTTTCCAGCAAGGCAGTATTACCGCCAAGGAGAAAGATACTCAACAGTCCGTTGTCCACGAAATAATGCTTCTTTACCGTCTCCTTCTCCACAAACTTTGAAGCATAGTTCTCTAACGAGAAAAGCATACAGGCATCCACCGCATAGCGTACATAGTCGCTGACAGATGACACGGCAATGGTTGTTCCCGTGGAACGAATCAGGTTAGCCACTCGATTGTAGGAGATGGGTTGCATTACATTGTCCGCAAGTCGTTTCATGGTGAGTCGTAGGGCCGTCTCATTTTTTACTTTATTTCGCAGGATGATGTCACCCAGCAAAATCTTCTCATATAAGCTATTCAACCAGTTGCGCTTATTGCGAAACAACAATAATTCTGGAAAACCTCCCCATTTCATGTAGTCTGCAAAGGATTGCTGCACTATAGCCCGCTTACTGCCGTACTGCCATTCTTTCTCTAATGTAATACCCATAGCCTCTAAGTATTCATAGAATGTATATGGATATATCTGCGCATCCAGATAGCGTCCACCCAGCACTGTCTGAATGTCACGGCTTAACATCTTGGCATTGCTGCCCGTGATGTACACATGGTATTTCATGTTAGCTAATCGGCGTGCAAAGTGCTCCCAGCCATCTACATTCTGAATTTCATCAAAAAATAATATAGGGGTACGACTATAGACAGACTGATAGGCCTGCAGTATAAGATCGAGTTCGTTTGCCGTCATGCCTAATAAGCGCTCATCATCGAAGTTGATATAGACCAAATCTTCCAACTGATAGCCTTCAGTCATCATCTCACGCGCACGTTTATAGAGTAGGTATGACTTCCCTGCCTGACGAACTCCCACCAGCACATAGCGCCCGTTTGCCTCAAACTCAAATGGACGGTTGTAGAGTTCCACGTTCTTTATTTCTTCCTGACCCTCCTGTATTAAGGTCCGAAAAGTCTCTTTCGTAATTGACATAAACTTCTATTTGTTACAACTCATACTCAGATATCGACAACAAAAATAACGCATTTGTTTGATATGAGCAAACAGAATCTGCTATTTTTGTTTGATATGAGCAAACAAAAATATGCGTCATCTTATCCAAACCACCAAATTCCAGAAGAACAATCTTTTTACCTTCACTTCGTCACCTCGATAAATTATACAATGATTATCATGTGAAATTTCGGTGAAGGTAAAATTTTCCCAGTTAGCGCGTTTTATTTTCCCAACAGCTCCTTTTTTTGCTCGAGTGTGCTTCCGCATTTTTTCCTGTGCACAGGAAAAATTTCTCCTGTGCACAGGCGCAAATGTTCATGTGGGGATGCACTTTTTCATGCTATTGCATTAGTCATCACAAAAAAGCCGAGGCACCATCAGGCACCTCGGCTTTTATAATCGTGAAAACAGAAATTACCTCTTCTTTGTAGTAGCTACTTCCTGCTTCTTGGTCTTCTTCATCACATAGTATGCGATAGGAGAAGCCACGAAGATAGAAGAGCAAGTACCGAAGATCACACCCAGAATCATGGCGAAGGCGAAGCTGCGGATAGACTCACCACCCAGGATGAAGATACACAGCAACACGATCAGTGTACTTACTGAGGTGTTGATGGTACGAGCCAACGTAGAGTTGATAGAGTCGTTGAACAGCTGCTTGCGCTCACGTTTTGGATAGAGGTTGAAGTACTCACGGATACGGTCGAATACCACCACCTTATCGTTGATAGAGTAACCGATAGCCGTCAGGATAGCACCAATGAAGGTCTGGTCAACTTCCAGTGAGAATGGCAGGATACCCCAGAAGGCTGCATAAGCACCCAATATAATAAAGGTATCGATCACTAACGCTGTGGTAGAACCAATGGTGTAGGCGATGTTGTGGAAACGCACCAAGATATAGATGCCGATGGCAATCAGTGCCAATACCACTGACCAGATAGCAGAGATGGTGATGTCTCGTGCGATGCTAGGACCTACCTTCTGAGAACTGATGATAGAACCACCTGTGTAGTTGTCACGGTCGATGAAAGTCTCCAGTGAGATATTGTTGGTCAGCAGAGGCTTCAAAGTGTTGTAGAGTGACTCTTCAATCTCAGAGTCGATGGTCTCGCTGCTCTCCTCGATGCGGTAGTTGGTGCTGATACGGATGGTGCGACCATCTGTACCTACGGCGATGGCACTGGTGTTAGCCTCTGGGAAGGCATTCTCCAGCAGGTCGCGTACCTGCTCAGGTTCTACAGGATTCTCGAACTGTACGTTGAAATTGCGACCACCAGTGAAGTCGATACTGCGGCTCAAGCCACGGATACCTAAGAACAGCAGGCAGATAGCGAATACTGCAGCTGCAACGCCAAGGGTTGTCTTAGACTTACCGATGAAGTCGAAGCGCGTGTTGGTCAGCAAGTTCTTTGACAGTGGGGTAGTGAACGTGAGGTTCAGCAACTTGTCCTTACCCATGAAGTATTCGTAAACCAGACGGGTCATGAACACTGCAGTGAAGAAGGAGATACAGATACCGATGATCAAGGTGGTGGCGAAACCACGGATAGGACCAGTACCGAAGTTGAATAGGATGATACCTGTCAGAATCGTAGTCACGTTAGAGTCGAGGATGGCGCTGAATGCGTTTGAATAACCAGCAGCCAGAGCATCCTTAGTGCTCTTACCACCACGAAGCTCTTCCTTGGTGCGCTCGTAAATCAGCACGTTAGCATCCACAGCCATACCCAGTGTCAGCACGATACCTGCGATACCAGACATGGTCAGAGCGGCCTGGAAGGAAGCCAAGATACCCATGGTGAAGAAGAGGTTCAAGATCAGTGCGCAGTTGGCAATCATACCAGGGATGAGGCCATACATAGAGCACATGTAAATCATCAGCAGGATCAGAGCCACGATGAATGAGATGATACCTGCGTTGATAGAAGCCTGGCCCAGAGAAGGACCTACGATGTCTTCCTGAACGATGCGGGCAGGAGCCGGCATCTTACCAGACTTCAGCACGTTGGCCAAGTCCTTGGTAGCGTCGATGGTGAAGTTACCCGTAATCTGAGAACGGCCACCGTCAATCTGCTGATTTACGTTAGGTGCAGAATATACATAGTTGTCCAGCACGATAGCGATAGACTTGCCGATGTTCTCCTTAGTAAGCTGTGACCAACGGCGAGCACCGTCATTGTTCATCTGCATGCTTACTGCAGGACGGCTGTACTGGTCGTACTCATCTTGAGCATCTACTACTACGTCACCCTCGAGCGGAGCCTTACCATTACGAGAAGTCACCTTGATGGCATACAGCTCGTAGGTCTGCTTCTTAGGATCGCCATCAGCAGGAGCAACGCCCCACTTCAAGCTGAGGTCTCTTGGCAGTTGAGCCTGTACCTCTGGCATAGCCAAGTAGCGATTTACCTCTGCTGTATCCTTCACGTTCACATAACCTGCGATAGGACCAGCATAGTTGCTTACCTGCAGGATAGAGAGCAATGGGTATTCTCTGCGAAGGTCGGCTTCGCTGGCTGTGTCAGTGCCACGCAGAGCGTTAGCAATGCTGTCTGAAGTGCTGATAGCCTCTGCAGGAGCAGCCTTCTCAGAGGTCTGAGCGCTACCATTGTTAGCCAATACATTGCGCAGAGCAGCATCAGCATTCTGGAGGTAGCCAGCTATTTCGGTAGCATCATAGGTCTCCCAGAACTCCAAGTTGGCAGAACCCTGCAGCAGCTTACGCACGCGCTCAGGTTCCTTAATACCAGGAAGTTCTACCATGATACGACCCATGTTGTCTTCCAAATTCTGGATGTTAGGCTGAACAACGCCAAAGCGGTCGATACGGGTACGGAGCACATTGAATGAGTTCTCAACGGCTGCCTTCACCTCATCGCGCAATACGCTTTCTACTTGGGCATCAGTAGACTTCTGATCTACACGGCCACGAAGCTGTTGTGTAGCGAACAAGCCTGATAACGGCTGACCTGGAGCGAGCTGGCGATATTCACGAATAAACAATGAAATAACATCTTCCTGACTGTTGACTGCCTGCTTAGCGGCATTGTTGATGGCGGTGTTAAACGCTTCATCAGTCTTGTTGTCAGCCAGTGTCTTAATCACGTCTGGTACTGAAACTTCCAGGATGACGTTCATACCACCCTTCAAGTCAAGACCTAAACCGATGGCTGTCTCACGGCAGTCTTTCAGTGTCCAGTTGCCAAAATACACTTTCTCATTGGCCAATGAGTCCAGATATGCCTGCTCCACTCTCTCATCTCCGTTGGCTATTTTCTTAGCCTTGTTTTCGTAGTAATTGGTTACTACTGAGAATGAAAGGTAGAAGATACATACCAATGTCAGCGCAATGGCAAAAAACCTTACAATTCCTTTGTTTTGCATACTAAATTTAATTTATTTTTGTTTTATCTTTCTCTAAAACAGCTTTCAAGCCTGCAAATATAGCGTTTTTTTCAGACTTAAAGGCAAAACTGCTGCAAATATTTGCAATATTATCGCTTTTTTGCCACAAAACAGCTGATAGGATAGTGGTCAGAGTCACTGATTGTGTTATCTACTTGGCATTTATAGCTATGAAGGGAGGGGCTCACCATGATATTGTCGAGCCTGAAATAAAAATGATTCAGATGATAGGAAATGCCTGCACCCAACCCCGACTGTGCGAAGGCATCATTCAACTGTCTGCCAATGGCGTAGTGAGAGTAGGAGACGGGAGAATCATTAAAGTCGCCCATCACGATCACATAGGGATGCTTGCTTTCTGCAATGGTCTGTGCCACTTTCTCGGCTTGTGGGGCGCGCTTGGCAGAGTTTTCCCCAAGTTTCTTGGTAAAAAGGCGGATACCTTCCTTCACCTTTGCCGTTTCAGGGGCTTCGATGATGTCTTCGTAGGTGGCCTTGTCTTCTTGCGTCAGGCGGTTGGATTCCAAGTGGCAGTTGATCACCAGCAACGTGTCTTCTCCTTGCGTGATCTCATAGGCAAACGCTCCGTTTCGGCTTTTCTTGGCATGAAGCGGAGTGACGGAGAGGGTAGGGTACTTGGAATAGCAGGCCATGTGTGGATTCTCCTTACTCACATGATGGTAAGGGTAAGCTGCCAAAGCCTTGTCTACATCTTTCTGCGTGAGGTACTGGTTCTTACTTGAAACAATGAACTCTTGCAGACAGATGATGTCGGCCTCGCTTTCCTTCAGATAGCGGAGGATGGGGTTCTGGCCGTTTTCCTTCTTGTCGGCATCGAAACTCATGACATTGTAGGAGAGCAGCTTCAGGTGCTCTTCTGGTGGATTGCCCCTAAACAGGTTCAGAGGAAATGTGGCGCGTATCTGAGCACTGCAGAGCAGAAAACCAATAAAAGGAAGTAAGGCGTATTTCCACTGGGTGATAAGAAGCCAAAATAGGAGAAACCCCGCATTGGTCAGGGCTAAGATAGGGAAAGTGAGGCCTATCGGCGACAGTGTGGGATGCTCGATGGGCGACAACCTCTCGCTATAGGCTACCAATAGCATGAGGCAGATGAACAGCATATTGACCATTCCGATGCAGCGTTTGATGAATTTTCCTATCTTCATGGCATGCAGTGGCTATTTGCGGTTGCTGGCATTGAAGAGGGCTTTCTTCTCTTCGGACGTCAGACTTTCGTAACCCGACTTCTTCAGTTTGTCGAGGATGCGGTCTATCTCGTCACTCTGTGCCTTCTTCTCTGCATTGTAGTCATAGTCTTCTTGGCGTTTCCCACCATAACGGGCTTTCATCTTCGGCTTTTTAAGAGCAGATTTGCGCTGGAAGAGGTCGGTAGTCTTATCGATGAAGCCATTGATCCACTTCGTGAGGTCGTTGCCTTTTTGGAGCGACCAGGCAAACCAAAGTCCTGCCAAAGCACCTCCTAAGTGGGCAATATGCCCACCCGCATTGTCGGCATTGATAAACAGCAAATCCAGTCCGATGACAATCAGTGCCAGATATTTCAGGCGTAGCTCTCCGATAAATAGCAGGTTGATGGAGTGATCGGGCTCTCTATAGGCCACTGCAGCAACAATGGCCAGTACTGAAGCCGAGGCTCCTACCAGATAGGAATAGCCTGCCATGGGGATGAACAGCGGGAATACGTTGTATGCCAACATATAAAGTAATCCACCACAGACACCTCCGAAGATGTATAGCCCCCTGAGATGCTTGGCAGAAAACAGCTGTAGGAACATCATGCCAAACCAGTAGAGCCACAGCATATTAAACAGCAGGTGGAGCACTCCCGCATGCATGAACATGTAGGAAATAATAGACCATGGCTGTGTGCAAAAGCGACTGACGGAGGCAGGCAATTCTGCATAGCGCAGCAGGGCACTGATGTCTTGGCGAAACAGCATGAAGGCGATTTGTACCACTGAAACCAGTACAAAAACACCCACGTTGATGTAGATAAGCTGCATCAACATGCTTCCTTGGAGGAAACGTTCCTTGAGGTTATTGATAATTGTAGAATCCATTTTTCGGTCGTTTGTGTCTCCAATACAGGATGATGAAGAATCCAAAAATCATGCCTCCCAAGTGGGCATAGTGGGCGATGTTGTCGTTGGAGTAGGCCCCCAGAAGTATCTCGATGATGGCATAGAAGGCCACGAAATACTTTGCCTTGATAGGGAAGGGTAGTGGGAATACAAACATTTCATGATTTGGAAAATACATGCCAAAACCCAAGAGGATGCCATATACGGCACCAGATGCTCCAACGGTGGTCAACATATTCAGGTAGTCAGACATCGGAATCACCACATATCCCAGGTTCACACTTTGATAGGCAGAAAGGTCGGTCACCCACTGGATATATTGCACCAGTTCCTGGATGAGTCCTGCGCCGATGCCACACGCCAGATAGTAGTACAAGAACCGCTTAGGTCCCCATACCTGTTCCAGGATGCGTCCGAACATCCATACGGCGAACATATTAAAGAAAAGGTGTGTGAAGTTGGCATGCATGAACATGTAAGTGATCAGTTGCACCAAGTTGAACTGGCTGGCCTTGAAGAAATGTAAACCTAAATAGTCCGTAAGATCTATGCCATATCTGGTTGCCACCATTGTGCCAAGGAATGCCAGCACATTTATTATGAGTATATTTTTGGTTACTGTGGGTAAGTTGTTCATATAGTGTCCTAGTTTTTTACGCGTACAAAAATACGAATAAAAAAGATTCAAAGTCATGATTATGGGTGAGATTATAATATTTTTATAATCATTATGACGATTTTTTATGATTTTTATTTGCAGTTCAGAATTAATCACTAAATTTGCGGAGTCATTCGTGAAGAAGAATTAGTGTATAATAATAATTTAATAATTTATTAATCGTACGAATATGAATAAAGCAGAACTCGTTAAGGCGATTGCAGCTGGGTCTGGTCTGTCAAAGAAGGACTCTGAGGCTGCTCTGAACGCAGTGGTTGCATCTGTAACCAAGGCTCTGAAGGACGGTGATAAGGTTGCTCTTATCGGTTTCGGTACTTTCTCTGTTGTTGAGAAGGCTGAGCGTAAGGGTGTGAATCCAGCTACAAAGCAGGAGATCGTTATCCCAGCAAAGAAGGTGGTGAAGTTCAAGGCTGGTGCTGGTTTGGAACTCTAATCAACCGACAAGAACATTTGAAGCATAACGAGGCTGCATCTTTCGAAGATGCAGCCTCTTGCTTTTCTTGGAAAAAAAGAGTACCTTTGCATTGAAATAGCGCTATATTATTATTAAGGTATGAAAATAGAAGATAAAATTCAGGCTGCTGTCATTCGCGGAATCCAGGAACTCTATGGTCAGGAGGTTTCAGCAAAGTTGGTACAGCTGCAAAAGACAAAGAAAGAATTCAAAGGCCATCTCACCTTAGTGGTTTTCCCTTTTTTGAGAATATCAAAGAAAAGTCCTGAGCTTACAGCCGAAGAAATAGGTACCTACCTGAAAGCAAATGAGCAGGCTGTGGCCGACTACAATGTAATCAAGGGATTCCTCAACCTCGTCATCGATTCTTCGGCATGGGAGGCCTTGCTGGATGAGATTCATGCAGACCCTGAATATGGCATTGTGACTGCTACCGACCAGTCTCCACTTGTGATGATAGAGTATTCTTCTCCAAATACAAACAAGCCTCTCCATCTGGGACATGTGCGTAACAACTTGCTGGGTGGTGCTTTGGCACGCATCATGAGTGCTAATGGCAACAAGGTGGTGAAGACTAACATCGTGAACGACCGTGGTATCCACATCTGTAAGTCCATGCTGGCATGGCAGAAGTGGGGCAATGGCGAAACACCCGAGAGCACGGGAAAGAAAGGCGACCATCTGATAGGCGACTACTACGTGGCTTTCGACAAGCACTATAAGGCTGAACTGAAAGAACTCATGGCGCAAGGCATGACGGAAGAAGAATCCGAGACTAACTCACAGCTGATGAAAGAGGCACGTGCCATGCTGGTGAAGTGGGAGGCTGGTGATCCTGAGGTTCGTGCTCTCTGGGAGAAGATGAACAGCTGGGTGTATTCAGGTTTCGAGGAGACATATAAGCGCTTGGGCGTGAGTTTCGATAAGATATACTACGAATCCAATACTTATTTGGATGGTAAGCGCAAAGTGCTGGAAGGATTGGAGAAAGGTCTTTTCTATCAGAAAGAGGATGGTTCTGTATGGGCAGACCTCACTGCAGAAGGGCTTGATCATAAGTTGCTGCTCCGCTCTGATGGTACTTCGGTGTATATGACACAGGATATCGGTACTGCCGAGCAGCGTTTTACCGACTATCCTATCGATAAGATGATCTATGTGGTAGGCAACGAGCAGAATTATCATTTCCAAGTGCTGTCTATCTTGCTGGATCGTCTGGGCTTCGAGTGGGGTAAGAGCTTGGTGCACTTCTCTTACGGTATGGTGGAACTGCCAAACGGAAAGATGAAGAGTCGTGAGGGTACAGTGGTAGATGCCGACGACCTGATGGATGAGATGGTGGAAACTGCCAAGCAGACTTCTGGTGAGCTGGGTAAGCTTGATGGCTTGACAAAGGCTGAGGCAGATGAGATAGCACGCATCGTAGGTATGGGTGCCCTGAAATACTTCATTCTGAAGGTGGATGCAAGAAAGAATATGACTTTCAATCCGCAGGAGTCTATCGACTTCAATGGAAATACGGGACCATTCATCCAGTACACCTATGCTCGTATCCGCTCAGTGATGCGTAAGGCTGCAGAGCTGGGACTCGAATTGCCTGCTACGCTGCCTACGGGTATAGAGCTTAGCGAGAAGGAGGAGAACCTGATACAGATGTTGGCCAACTTCCCAGTCATTGTGAAGCAGGCAGGTGATGAATACAGTCCTTCGGCAATAGCCAACTATGCGTATGACTTGGTGAAGGAGTTCAATCAATTCTACCATGACTTCAGCATCCTCCACGAGGAGAATCAAGGACTGAAGATCTTCCGATTGGTGCTGGCTGCCAATGTCGCGAAGGTGGTGAAACTGGCTATGGGCTTGCTGGGCATCGAGGTTCCCGAGCGGATGTAAGTTGTACACCTATTATATAATAATAAGAGCTCCTCAAATCTTGGGGAGCTCTTGTTTTATTTAGTGCTTCTAGCCGTTCTTCTGCCAACCCTCTTAGTGGTAGGGGCTTTAGGCTTTGCATCTTCCTTACTGATGATTTCCTTACATTGCCCTAAGGTCAGCGTCATAGGATCGGTGCCTTTGGCTATCTTGTAGTTATTGCCTTGGTAAGCAATGTATGGACCAAAACGTCCGTTCATAATCTCCAAGCCTGGTTCTTCTTCAAAGGTCCTCAGGTGCTTCTTGGCATCTGCTTCTGCCTTGGCATTGATAAGTGCCTGTGCTTCCTCCAAGGTGATCTCCATAGGATCTATGCTCTTAGGAATGGAGGTATAAGAAGCGTTGTAATAGATGTATGGGCCGAAACGACCTGCACCCACACTGACTTTCTTTCCGTTGATCTGTCCTAGATCACGTGGAAGCTTGAACAGTTCCAGCACTTCTTCCAACGTTGCTGTTTCGATGGACATGTTTTTCTTCAGCTGGGCAAAACGAGGTTTGTCCTTGTCGGAAGCAGAACCAATCTGCGCCACAGGACCATAACGGCCAATCTTCACAGAGACAGGACGACCGCTGGCAGGATCGGTACCCAGCATACGCTCGCCAACCTTGTGCTCGTTTTTTGTGGTCAGGGCTGCATCGATTTCAGGATGGAACTTGTCGTAGAAATCTTTCATGGCAGTTGTCCATTCTTCATTGCCCTCTGCGATTTCATCGAATCGCTTCTCCACACTAGCTGTGAAATTATAGCTCACGATATCTGGGAATGCCTCCGTCAGGTAGTCGTTTACCACCATGCCGATGTCTGTAGGAAGGAGTTTTCCCTTCTCTGCGCCCGACACTTCTGTCTTCGTGACATCACTGATGCCCGTTTTCTGCAGAGTCAGGATATTGTAGCTACGCTCTACACCAGGCTTGTCGCCTTTGGTCACATAGTCACGCTGCTGTATGGTAGAAATTGTAGGGGCGTAGGTAGAAGGTCTTCCGATGCCCAGCTCTTCGAGCTTGTGCACCAAGGCAGCCTCAGTGTAGCGCGTAGGGCGCTGGGTATATTTCTCTGTAGCAGTGATGGATTTGCGTGTCAGTTGCTGTCCGTTCTGCAATGGAGGCAGTGCGTTGTTCTCTGCTTCTTGTTCTAATTCGTCATCGCTGGCAGATTCTTTGTACACACGCATGAAACCATCGAACTTGATGACCTCACCGTTGGCAATAAACTTAAGGTCGCTCTTGTCGATGCTGATAGTCACCGTAGTCTTCTCGGTTTCTGCCTCAGCCATCTGAGAAGCGATGGTACGTTTCCAAATCAGGTCGTACAGTTTCTTCTCTTGAGCCGTACCCTCAATCTTCACCTTATTTATATAGGTAGGGCGGATGGCTTCGTGTGCCTCTTGAGCACCTTTGGCTTTGGTGGTGAACTGGCGTGGATGAACGTATTCATCACCCATGTGTTCACGGATAGCCTGCTTGCAGGTATTGATAGCCAAACTGGAGAGGTTCACAGAGTCTGTACGCATGTATGTGATCTTTCCATCCTCGTAGAGTTTCTGTGCCACCATCATGGTCTGGTTCACCGTAAAGCCCAACTTACGGGCGGCCTCCTGTTGCAAAGTAGACGTAGTGAAAGGTGGAGCAGGGAATTTCTTATAAGGATGTGTAGTAATATCGCTGATGGTGAAAACCGCATCTTTGCAGCTCTCCAAGAACTTAACGGCCTCTTCCTTTTTGGCAAAACGTGCATCAAGGTCGGCTTTCAGGTTCACGGCTTTGCCATCGGTGTTTGGCAGCTGGAACACAGCGGCTACCTTGTAGGAAGATTCCGATTTGAAGTTCTGGATTTCACGCTCACGCTCCACAATGAGGCGTACGGTCACTGACTGTACACGTCCTGCAGAGAGTGATGGTTTCACCTTCTTCCAAAGCAAAGGTGAGAGCTCAAAACCTACGATACGGTCGAGCACACGGCGAGCCTGCTGCGCATTCACAAGGTTGAGGTCTATGTCTCGAGGCTGTTCGATGGCTTGCAGAATGGCATTCTTGGTAATCTCATGGAACACGATGCGCTTGGTATTCTTCTGATTGAGCTTCAGCACTTTTGAAAGGTGCCAAGAGATAGCTTCTCCCTCACGGTCCTCATCGGAAGCCAGCCAGATGGTGTCTGCCTTATCTGCCTCTTGCTTTAGACTGGCTACAACGCGCTTCTTATCTTCAGGAACTTCGTAGATGGGTTTGAAACCATGCTCGATGTCGATACTAAAATCTTTTTTCCTAAGATCTCGTATATGCCCGTAGCTGGGAAGTACTTTGTAGTCTTTACCTAAGAAACGCTCTATAGTCTTTGCCTTGGCAGGTGACTCAACAATAACCAAATTTTTCATGTTCTTCTTACTTTTGAGTGGTTCGCCACAATAATCGGGCGCAAAAGTAATGAAATTTTTTAGAAACAATAGCTTATTCCACCCACAAAATTAAATCCAAGTGCAGGAACACCAGCAAAATATTGGTATTTTTGGCCTAAGATGTTATTTGCGCGCACATAAACAGAGAGTTCTTTGTAAAGCTGATAGCTGGCTGTTGCATACAGATTCCCTATGGCCTTGGGGCTATAGTTATCGGTTCCCTTGCGTGACACATGCTGGTAGCCAACAGTGATAGGCAGGGCACTTAGAGGCTTGCCTGTGACAGACAGATTGAGTTCCAACGTTGGTTTAAAGCAGAGAAGCTGGTCGGCATACCAATTGTCTTTCTTGCTGCCCCATCCTCTGAAAGTACCATCCAAGTGTAGGGCAACTGTTCCTTGATAGTCATAATCCAGTGCTGCACCTCCATAGAAATTGTGCGTGTCAGCTTGGAATAATGAGATGAAATAGTCGTTCCATCGATAATAGCTCCCCAGTGTAGGGTCAATGCCAAAATCTACTTTCTCAGACATGAAGCCTGCATCGTCCTTGAGGTTCTGATAGCCTGCAAAGACATTAAATGCAAAACCAGTTATAGGGCTACCCTTGATGCCTGCACGCACATTGACTTGCTCAAAAGTGGTGAGTGGTTGGTTGAAATCCAGTTGTCCGTAAGGCGACAACTGCTCTATCTTGCGGAAGTCGTTCATCACATGTCCTCCTGTGGCAGCTGCATAGAACACATAATGGTCTTCAAAACCATATTCTGCCAGGGCATCAGGGGCTACACGCAGTTTGCTTTGCAGTCCGAACCCATAGCCTATATGAGCTCCCAGATGCAGTTTCCATCCTTTATTATCGTACACATAGTAGGGGTTCAGATCCAGGAAATGGTTGGTTTTGTATTTCTCTCCGTTGAACTCTGCACCACTATAGAAACGGTTGTCCAGTTGGAATCCGATACCTACTGACTGCTGATTCTCCAATGGGGCTAATATATCGCCCTTGGTGAGCAAGCCAAATTCTTTAAGATTGGTCACGCTCTGATCATGCCCACGCTTATACAGCATCAAGTTGGTCTCCAAATTGTAAATAAGTGATTGGTTGTCATCCGCAGAACGATAACCTACATGCAGGTCGCCAGAAGTAAGGTTCTGGTTGCCTCCTTGGAAGCTCTGCGGCATATTGAAATTGGAAACGCCTATGTGTGTACCTAAATCCAGTTTGCTACGATCGAATGTATGGGTATAGTCGATTCCTGCTCGGGTTTGGTAGAAGCGTGCCTTTTCCCAGACGAAATCATTATCGGTGTCGCGGTCGCCCTTTGTCCCATTGAAGAGCGCATAGACGTTAAGCTCATCCTCAGGGGTGATGGCATAACGGTAATTACCCAGAAAGTCCACTGCTCCAGGCAATCCTATCCCCAGTCGTACATAGCCAGGGAAGGCAAGACTCTGCTGGTCTTTGCCTGCCAAGATAGGCATCACGCTGGCAGGGAGATTGCTTGCAGCTCCCAACATGGTGGCATATTCCACCTGTTTCTGACTGGATTGGAGTGGTTCAACCTTTGGCAGCACGTTGATTTTCTGTGCATCCAGGATATCGGGTGTGTACTCTTGCTCCACGACGACTGTGCGTGTCACAGTAGTATCGTTGGGCTGCACCTGTGCTGTAGCTCCCATAGAGCACATCAGCATCATACCTATTATATATATATACTGTCTTTTCATCTTCTTGCCAGTGTTAGGTTTGTTACTTTAGTTGTTCCAGACGGCTGTTGATCATCTCTTGGATATCATCGTCAGCTTGGTAGTTTTGCTGCAGACTCAGCAGATACTCCCGTGCTTCCAGCTTTTTGTCAGTTTTGGCATATACGTCAGAGAGCAGCACGAATCCGCGGGCCAACCAGTAGGCATGTGGAGTGCTCTGGTCTATGAAGTCCAGCAATACCTTCTCTGCCTGCGCATAGTTGCCTTGATCGTAGAGTTGCTGGGCCAATAAGTACTTGGCCTCTGCGCCTTGCGTGGTGCGTGTATCTGTAGCCAATTGCTGCAAGTCGGCTCTTGCCCTGTCTGTGGCATTCTCTGCCAAATAGGCCTTGGCACGCAGGTAACGGGTCTCTGTCTCTACGTCAGGAGAGAGCTTTGAGCCTTCCAGCAGGGTGTTAGCTTGGTTGATGACCTCAATAGGATCATTCAGTTTGGCTGCACTGCGAACGGCACCAAGCAGAGCTGTCTGTCTGACTGCAGGTGCTGAAGCCTTGGCATACAGACGCTTATAGTCGGCCAATGCCTCAGCATATTGTTGCCTATTATAATAGATGTCACCTCTGGCGGACAAAGCCTCTTCTGAAAAACTATTGTCTGGATACTCCAGCAGTGCCGTGGTATGCTGCAGCACCCCATCCTCATCTTTTTGCTGTTGGGCTATTTCGCTGAGGTAGTGATGGGCATTCAAGCGATAACCACCTTCCGGATAGGATTGTAAGTAGCGTGTCAGGCTGTTTTTAGCCGCTGCCATATCTCCACGCATGAAGACGCGCTCAGCAGCTATGTAGGTCAATGAATCTTGTTCTCCTGGTTGGAAACTTACAGCATCTGGCAGTTGGGCAGCCAGTGCGGTATACTCATTGACACGATCGGCATCCACATAGAGTGATTTCAAGTCGCGGAGAGCCAATCTGGCCTCCTCGCTTCCTGGATATTTCTCTATCACCTGCCTATAGGCACTGATGGCATTGTTGTAGTCATCGCCCTGGTAGTAGAGCAGGCCGATTTCTGCAGCAGCCTTACGGCTCAGTGCGCTTTCAGGGAATCGGCTTACTAGTTGCTTATACACGTTGATGGCCTGCGCATTGTTCTCGGCCTCTACATAAGAACGGCCTTTCTCATAGAGGGCATTTACTACATAAGGCGACGTAGGATATCTGCTTTCTAAGTTGTTCAGCAAGTTCACTTTCTGCTGGTAGTTCTTCTGTAAGCCTGCCACCAATGCTTGTTGGTAGAGGGCATAGTCGCCTGTTCCAGCATCCAATCCTTCCGACCGGCTATAATACTGTTTGGCCTCGTTGAAATGGCGACGATTCAGGTAGCTATCACCTATGCGGTTGTAAGCATCTGCCAGCAACTGCTTATTATTCTCTTTCTGAAGGTTGACGAATTGCTGGAAATGCTGCTGTGCCTGTGCATAGTTCTTTTGATGGAAATCAATATATCCTAAGTTGTAATGCGCCAAAGCGTAGGTCTCATCTCCTCGATTCACAGCATTGCTCAAGTAGCTGTTGTAATCTCTGGCTGCCTGATCCATTTCTCCCTTGCGATAGTAAGATTCTCCGCGCCAGTACAGCGCTTCTGCCTTATAGGCGTTGGCAGCACTGCCCAATTGATTGGCTGTATTGGCAGATTGAGTGAAATAGTCGATGGCTTGGTCAAATTCGGTATTGGCAAAAGCCTGTGTTCCCAGTTGGAAAAGAATGCGCGTCTTAGCTTGCTGGATACGGGCATTAGGATTCTTGATACGTTTTATCGACTTCAATGCCGCATCGTAGCTACGAGTGCTGGTATAGACATCCACCAGATGATTGCTCACTTGGTCGGCATAACGCGAATTAGGAAAATCGTTGAGGAACTGCTCGAAAGCAGTGACAGATTCCCCGAAGGCAGAGTAAGATGTCTCATGCACAGCCAGTGCATAGTTATAAGCAGCTTGCTCTTTCAGCTCTAAGTCGGCATCACTGGTAGCAGCCTGCTGAAATGCCATGCGGGCACGGTTCTTTTCTCCCAGTTGTAGATAAGCCAATCCGTTGTGCAGGTTGGCATTCTGCGACAGGGCATCGTCTTCTGTTGTCACTTGGCTCAGTGCGGTAGGAACCTTGCTGAAGACCTGATTGCGGAAGTACGAGAGACCCAGCATATAGAGGGCATCCCTGCGAGGAGACTCGGTAGCGTTGGTGTAGCGTTCCAGTTGGCTCATGGCTTCTGAGAAGTTACCCTGCTGATAGGCAGCTGCACCTAAGATGCGGTACATCTCCGCTTCGTGTTCAGCTCCAGGGAAACTGTTCAGATAGTTGCGTGCCAGAGAGGCTGCTTCGTCATATTGACGTTGGCTGAGGCTGATGTCTGCTACATAGTATGGTGCCAGCTGTTGGTATTTAGGGTTGCGAAGCACTTGTGTGAAACCCTGTTGTGCTTCGTTGAGTCTTCCCTCATTATAGTCTATGTAGGCCAAATAGTAAGTACAGTCATCGGCATATCTGGGACTCATGGCTTTCAGTGTCTTCAGCCAGGCGCCAGCTTCTTCGTAGTTACCCGCATTCAGGTAAGTGCGTGCCAGTTGGTAAGTCATGTCGTTACGCTCCTCTGTTTCCAGCACACTGAGGTCGGCCTGGTTAAAGAGGTCCAAAGCCGACTCATTGTCGCCATCGTAGAAGTAGGAAGAGGCCAGCAAAGCCGTGATGCGGTTGGCGTGATGAGAGTCTGGATGCTTGTCCAGAAAACCTTGGAGTCGTATGGTTCTGTCGGGTTCTGCCATTTCGTGGCAGATACTGGTAAGCATATATTCTGCCTCCAGCCTTTTCCCTTCTATCTCAGAGCCATAACCTGACACGTCAGTTCCTTTGAGGTATTCTTGCAGAGGCACGATAGCTGCTGTATAGGCTCGCTGATCGAAGAGTGTTTTTCCTTCCTCGAACAGGCGCTGTGGCAAGGCTGCCTTGTCAACCACTTGGGCATGAACTGTACTGCAGAGACACACCATCGCCACACAGAAGATATATAGTTTTCGATGTTTCATAGTTCCTGTTTCTAATTATAGCGGTAAAACCTAAACAAAAATACTCCTTTCTTTCGATATAACGAAACCTATTTCATTTTTTTAGGATATGTTGACAAGAATAATCTTACAGCCCTGCGCACAGAATCGAGTCCGAAGTCCTCAGGATGCACCTCTTTCAGTGGAATGAACCAGCTTTCTGCCACATCATCCATAGCTTCAATGTGTTCTGTATGCTCCACTGTGCAGCGGAAGAATAGATCCATCGTATGCACGGGAAACCCTGAATAGATGTAGATGTTGGGCAGGGAGAATAGGTATTCTGCACGATTCACTCTCAATCCTGTTTCCTCCAGCACTTCACGGCACACTCCTTCTTCTGCTGTCTCTTCCATGTCGGAAAATCCGCCAGGTAGGTCGAGTGTACCCTTGGCAGGTTCCTTACCACGACGGCAAACCAGCAATTCCTCACGTTCGTTCATGATAAAAGCGGCTGTAGCGGCAGAAGGATTGGCGTAGTATGTGAATCCGCAGTCTTGGCAATGCTTGGATTTCGCATTGTTGATTATGAGGTGCGCAGAGCCACATTTAGGGCAATAGCCGAATTGTTCCAGAGGATGTTCCATACATTTCTATTTTTTGGTAAAAATACACCTTTCGCTGCTATTATGCAAGTCTGTATGTCAAAAGAATACGTGCTATCAGATTAAATTGGGCATTGCTTGTGGCGAGAATGTGAAAAATAAATTGTACTTTTATCAGCGGAAATAGGATTTAACACATAATCGTATGAATAAGATAAGTTGGATTCTGGCATTGTTGGGCGCTGGATTGGTAATGCTAAGTAGCTGTTCTGAGCAGAAAGATGGTTTTGTCACGATTCTTCCTACTGGTGGTCAGGCGAAGGTGATACGCCTACAGGTAGTGAACGACCAAATCATCCGTGTGCAAGCCACATCGGAAGAGGCACTGCCAGAAAAGCAGAGCCTCATCATCGTACCGCAGGCAGTATTTACGGGTTATCAGGTGCAGCAAGACGAAGAGCAGGTAAGTGTCACCACACATGCGGTAAAGGCTGTGGTCAATAAGGCTACGGGTGCCGTGACGTTCTATGATGCTAATGGGAATGTCTGGCTTCAGGAAGCTAAAGAGGGCAAGAAGTTTGAGGATTTCACAGTGCCAGAGCGAGAAATAGGAATAGGTACGCTGACGGAGGAACAACGTCATGGCCTTACATGGAATGCCGTGTTCGACAGTCCTGACGATGAGGCATTTTACGGACTTGGGCAGCATCAGAGTGAGGAACTCAATATGAAGGGGCGCAATGAGGACTTGTTCCAATACAACACAAAGGTAAGTGTGCCATTCATCGTATCCAACAAAAACTATGGTCTGCTTTGGGATTCGTATTCATACAGCCGCTTTGGCAATCCCAACGACTACAAACAACTAGGTGGTGTCTTCCGTCTCTATGATAAGCAGGGCAGGGAGGGGCATCTTACAGGTACCTATACAGATAGGAACCGTCGTACCTTGGTGCGCGATGAAGATTCCCTTTACTTTGAGTATGCTTTGCCAGAAGCCTCGGAAATAGGAAAGATGGACAAAGGTGGCACTCAGAACTTCCCTGAAGGATTCAACCTTGGCGGTGCGCATGTGGCGTATGAAGGCTATCTGGAAGCACCAGAGGACTGTGAATACCAGTTCATTCTATACTATGCGGGCTATACGAAGGTCTTCATCGGAGGTGATGAGGTGGTGCCAGAACGTTGGCGTACGGCTTGGAATCCCAATGCCTATAAGTTTGAAGTGTCTTTGAAGGCAGAAGAGAAAACGCCATTGCGCATAGAGTGGGATCCCGATGGTGGCGTGAGTTATTTAGGACTGCGTGTGTCGGAACCTCGTTCGATGGAAGAACGCGGAAAACTGAGCATCTGGAATGAGATGAGCAAGGACATGGACTATTACTTTATCGCAGGAGCCAATATGGATGAGGTAATCTCAGGCTATCGCACCCTGACAGGTAAGGCACCTGTCTATCCCAAATGGGTGATGGGCTTCTGGCAGAGTCGTGAACGCTATCGTAATTCGGGTGAGGTGGAGCAGACATTAGCGGAGTTCCGTCAGCGCCATATCCCTATTGACAATATCGTGCAGGACTGGAACTACTGGGCCGATGATGATTGGGGAAGCCATAAGTTTGAGGCTTCACGCTATGCTGATCCAAAGGCGATGCTTGATTCAGTACATGCCATGCATGGTAGGTTTATGATCTCCGTTTGGCCGAAATTCTATGTTACAACAGATAACTATAAGGAACTGGATGCGAAAGGCTGGATGTACCATCAGGCAGTGGTGGATGATATACACGACTGGGTGGGTCCTGGCTATGTAGGCTCTTTCTACGATGCCTATGCCGAAGGGGCTCGTCAGATGTTCTGGCGCCAGATGGATGAG
Organism: uncultured Prevotellaceae bacterium; assembly: GCA_937891085.1. Lineage (GTDB taxonomy): Bacteria > Bacteroidota > Bacteroidia > Bacteroidales > Bacteroidaceae > Bacteroides. The sequence goes on from CALAEY010000072.1 coordinate 20,417, forward strand.
AACCTGTATTCTAAATACGGACAAGGCATCGATGCGTGGTGGATGGATGCTTCGGAGCCTAATGTGCGCGACTGTACCCCGATGTGGTATCGTAAGGCATTGACGGGTCCAACGGCTTTGGGCTCTTCTACGGAGTATTTCAATGCCTATAGCTTGGTGAATGCCGATGCCATCTACAACGGACAGCGCAGTGTGAATCCTAACCAGCGTGTGTTCCTGCTCACGCGTAGCGGGTTTGCTGGAGAGCAGCGTTACTCTACAGCTACTTGGAGTGGCGATATCGGCACCCGTTGGGAAGACATGCGGGCGCAGATGACTGCAGGAATGAACTACAGTCTTTCAGGACTGCCTTTCTGGGGCATGGATCAGGGAGGCTTCTGCGTGGAAAACCGCTATGTGGCAGCCCAGCAGTTGTTCGATCGTACAGGCAAGGAGAATGAAGACCTGAAAGAATGGCGTGAACTCCAGACACGCTGGAACCAGTTCGGCTGTTTCATTCCTCTGTATCGTGCTCATGGGCAATGGCCGCTGCGTGAAGTGTTCAACATCGCCCCAGAAGATCATCCTGCCTATCAGAGCATCGTGTGGTATCACCAACTGCGTTATCGCTTGATGCCTTACCTTTATTCTATGGCAGGATGGGTGCATCTGAACGACTATACCATGATGCGTGCGCTGGTAATGGACTACGGTTCAGACCGCCAAGTGCTCAATGTGAAAGACCAGTGGATGTTTGGTCCTTCGCTGATGGCTTGTCCTGTCAGTGAGTATCAGGCTCGTAGTCGCAGTGTCTATTTCCCAAGTCAGCGCGGCTGGTACGATCTTTATACAGGACAATATATACAAGGTGGGCAGCGTAAGGAGGTCGATGCTCCTTACGAGCGCATCCCTGTCTTTGTGCCAGAGGGCAGCATCCTGCCTTTCGGTCCTGCGATGGAGTGGAGCGATGAAAAGCCTGCGGAACTGATTAATCTCTATGTCTATGCTGGCAAGGATGCCACTTTCCAGCTCTATGAGGACGAAGGCACTAACTATAACTACGAAAAGGGTGGCTATGCCACTATTGACATCCGTTACGATGAAGCTACGCATAGCCTGACCATCGGTAAGCGACAGGGTGCTTTCGATGGCATGCTTCAGAACCGCCGTTTCAATGTGGTGCTGGTAAGCAAGGATGCCCCCCGCGCCTTGGATATGGAGCTGCCACAAGGCACGATGGTGGAATACAATGGTGAAGAAGTGACCACGGTCCTTTAATTAAATGCTTTACGTTTCTTCCAAATCAAGGCTATCAAGCCTATGAGGAAGAGGCCGTATCCAGCATAGGCCATCGTTTCTGTAGTGTGCAGGCTCTCTGGATCGAAGGTCATCTCTACGGTATGCTGACCAGCAGGGATATAGAGCGCACGTAGCACATAGTTGGCACGTGCCAGCTCTGTCTTCTCTCCGTCGATGGTTACTTGCCAGCCGTCTGGATAGTAGATCTCAGAGAATACGGCTACGCCGTCTTGACTATTTGATGTGGTGTAGCGCAGGTGGTTAGGCTCATAGGTATCCAACTTAACGTATGCTGCACTGTCTGTAGGTACACCTGTGATGTCATGCAGGGCTGCTTGGAAGTTGCTGTTTACTACGGCTGTACGTGTAGGATTGAAGCTATCCAGCGCTGCAATCTCTTCATTGGCATTGGCTACGTAGTTCACGGTGGAAACGAACCACGCATTGCCCATGGCGTATGGATTCTGAATAGGCACCGTTTCCCCCTTGTCGCCTACAGGGAAGATGAAATAGCGTGTATTCAGCATATTGATCACAGGGAAATCAGAACCATCTACCTCTCCCATCTCTCCGCCTGCAGCTGCCACTTGTCGATACACTTCCTGCATCTCATCGCCAATGTGGTAGTCTATCAACTCTTGGTAACGGCGCAGTTTAGCGGCATGATAGCCGCCAACGCTCTTGTGCCAATAGGAAGTCTGGTTCTCATTGAACGTACTGGTGGCAAAGTTGAGCACGCGATAGTCCAAAGCCTTATCTTGCAGTATCTCCTCATCAGTAGCCGTTTTTACGAAGCTGTCTGTGCGGATGCTGGGAGATACAAACTGGCCGTCATAGAGGTAGCGCTTATTGACCATCCACATATCTGCCAAGCAAAGCAACAGCACACCTCCGATGGTAAATTCTTTGCGCAGCTTGCCACTGGAGTAGGCCATCAGCAGCAGGCAACCTACGATGATGATGAGTGCACTGCGCCTTACATCGGCATTCACCAGTGCCTGACGCATTTCAGTGAGATTGGCCATGATGCCTCCAAGCATCTCTTTAGGAATGCTGCCCTGCTCTGAAGCCTGTGTAAGCATCTGTGCTTCCTGGGCAGGGATGAAGTCGGTAAACATACTCGGTGCCAGCCAGATAAGTAGGGCAATGCCCAGCGTGAGCGCCAGACTGCCAAGGAAGGCATTGCGATAGGTCATAAGGGCTCCGCGCTCCGTCAACCATTGTCTCAAGCCAAAGATGGCCAGCAATGGGATGGTGAACTCGGCAATCACGAGGATGGAAGACACCGTGCGGAAGCTGCTATACATAGGCACATAGTCGATGAAGAAATCTGTCACGGGCATAAAGTTCTTTCCCCACGAGAGCACGATGGAGAAAACAGTAGCTGCCACCAATGCCCACTTCATAGGTCCCTTCACGATGAAGCATCCCAAGAAGAAGAGGAACAGCACGAAAGCGCCCACATAGACGGGGCCAGCCGTCATGGGTTGGTCGCCAAAGTATTGTGTGAGGCTGCCATACAGGCTGCTATACTGGGGATTAGCCTTGGCCATCGCTGTGCTGCTCTGGCTCAGAGGTACTGAAGCACCGCCTTTCAGGTTGGGCACTAAGAAGGTCAGTGTCTCCCCGATGCCATAGCTCCACTGTGTGATGTAGTCTCTGTCCAGTCCGCTGCTGGTCTGCTTGGCTGCATCGCCCACCTGTACCAGTTCGCTTTTCCCACGCATGGTCTCCTTGCTATACGTATAAGTATGGTAGAGGTTCGAGAGGTTGGTGGAGATGCCTATGAGTCCGGCTATCACCAGTACGCCCGTTGCTTTCAGGAACTGAGGCACCTTGCCCTTCCTGTATGCCTGCAACAGATAGGCGATGGCCATGAAGAGCATCACGAAGAGGAAGTAGTAGGTCATCTGCACGTGGTTAGACATGATCTGAAGCGCCACGAACAGTGCAAAGACCAGTCCGCCTTGCAGTAGCTTGCCTCTGTAAGCCAGCACCATACCCGCTATCGTGGGTGGAATATAAGCCAGAGTGATGAATTTCCAGATGTGCCCTGCTGCTATGATGATAAAGAAGTAGCTGGAGAACGCCCAGAGGATAGCTCCTAAGCTCGACAGCCATACCGACATGCCAAAGGCACGCAGCAAGATGAAGAATCCCAGCATCAGGATGAAGGTTAGCCTCACATAGTCGGGCAGGAAGAGCTGATACACTTTCTCTGTCCACTTCAGCGGTTGTCCCGATTCATACGACGGAGAGATCTGGTAGGTAGGCATGCCTCCGAAGAGGGCATTGGTCCACCTCGTCGTCTTTCCCGTCTCTTCCTTATAGACCTTGGCCTCCTGACCAGCACCTGTACCAGCCGAGGTATCATGCTGGAAGAGGATGCGCCCTTCTATGTCGGCAGGGAAGAAGTAGGCAAACGAAATAAGGATAAACGCCACTATGGCGATGAGGTCTGGGAGTATCTTTTTCAGTGTCATGATGATGATTCTTTTTATTTTGGGAGCGAAGATAGCAGATTTTACGCGAATTATTGTATTTTTGCCGTTAAAAAGATAGAAACAAGATGAAGATAGGTGTTATAGTAGCTATGGACAAGGAGCTGAAGCAGCTCCGTGCCCTTTTGGAAGACGGCATTTCCGAAACGGTAGGTGCCTTGGAGTTTATCAGTGGGCGTGTAGGCCGAAATGAGGTGGTGATGCAGAAATGCGGCATAGGCAAGGTGAATTCTGCTATTGGCACGGTGGAGATGATTCGCCAGTATAAGCCCGACATTATCATCTCTACAGGCTGTGCGGGTGGTGCTTCCACACAGATGGAGGTAGGCGATGTGGTGATAGGCACGGAGATGGTCTATCACGATGCCTACTGTGGTGAGGAGCAGCAGTTCGGGCAGGTGATGGGCATGCCTCCACGCTATAAGGCCAATCCGCAGTTGGTGCTGATGGCAGAGCAGGTGGAGCATGGCGCGGGGGTACATGAGGGGCTCATCGTTGGAGGCGACTGGTTTGTGAACAGCCGTGAGAAGATGCAGCAGATTCTCGACCGCTTCCCAGAGGCAGTGGCCGTAGATATGGAGAGCACCAGTATCGCACAGACTTGCCACATCTATCAGGTGCCCTTTATCTCATTCCGTGTCATCAGTGATGTGCCCCTCAAGGACCACAAGGCTTCGCAGTACTACGACTTCTGGGACCGCATGGCCGATGGCTCTTTCCAAGTCACCAAGCGCTTCTTGGAGAAACTATAAAATCTTTTTCTTCAGCCTACTCTTGCGCTGGTGTACATTGTTGAGGCTTCCTACGCCCATGCCTATGGCTATGGCGCGGGTGTCTGGCAGTGCTTCAGAGAGGCAGAGGTAGAGGATGTCCTGCTCGTCTAACTTCTCATACTGGGTTTGCAGTTCCTCGATGTAGTCGGCATAGATGCCCGTGACATCTTGGTGCACTTGCTCCAGTTCCTTGGCCTTTAGGTATGGGAGTATCTGTTCCTTCTTGCTTTGTTCGACCTTCTCTTCTTTGGCGGCCAATGCCATGATGCGCTGGTAGCTCTCTGTCTGTTGGAAGGCGTGGTTGCAAAGGTGCAGTGCCTGCTTCTGAAGGTTGGCTGTCTGTGTGGTGAGGTGCGTGAGCATCTGCTTCAGCTGCTCGTTCTCTGCTTTTCCCTCCAGCTGCATCTGGCGCAGGTCTGCCATTTCCTTACGGCTGTCGCGCAACAAGGTCTGCGTTATATCCATCTTCTCCAGCGCGCTCTCCAGTTGCATCTGTGTGCGCAGCTGCTCCTTGCGCTTGCGGTGGTACTTATGCAGGTAGTAGAGCGTCAACAGGAAGATCACTGCCATGCTGACCATGAACAGCACGAAGCGTTTTTGCTTCTCACGCGCTTGGGTTTGCTGCACCTGCAGGCGTGTGTTATAGTCGTAAGCCAACTGCTGCACATCTACCTTACGCTCGTTGGTGTAGAGTGAGTCCACATAGTCGGCATACTGCTCCAAGTAGCCCACGGCTCCCTCGTAGTTTTCCCGTTCCTGCTCCAAGTCGCTCAGCGTGCGCAGCGTCATGAAGCGTCCGTCGTAGGTGGTGTCTGCAGCTGCCTCCTGCATATAGTCGATGATGCTGTCGAGGCTGGCCTCTTGGTCGTAGAGCAATGCCCCCAGCAGATAGTAGAATCTGCCTTTAGGTTCATCAGCAGGAGCTGTCTTAAGGGCTTCACGCTCATAGTGCAGGGCAGAGTCAGGCTGCTCAAACAGATGATGCGTCAAGGCCATGGAGTGCAGGTAGTTGGCTATCAGCGCAGAGTCTCCCGTCTGTATGGCCAGTTCGAGGGCCTTGCGATTGTACCAGAAGGCCGAATCCTGCTGCTCCGTCATGGCATAGTAAGAACCTATGTCCTTCAGCGTCAGGGCACTGTCGAGTTGGGTGTCAAGCACCTGCATCAGTGTTCGATAGGTGCTGAGGCTTTCATCATAGTGCTTGTGGTTATAGTAGAGGTCGCCCAGCACGGAGAGAGCTATGCGCCTTGTCTCCCGTTCCTGCGGATAGCTGTCCAATATCAGCAACGCCTCTTGCAGGTGGCTGATGGCCTCTTCGTCGCGTGCCACCTCGCTCTCCAGGATGGCCTTGTAGAGCAACGCCACTGCCCGCTCCTTCCCCTTATTATAATAGGTAAGGGCGAAGTTCAGCAATGAGTCGCAAGGTATCAGCGACTGGTGTGCCTTGTCTGTGGCACGTGCCAGCAGCAGAGCATAGCGTGCCTTAGCCTCTCCTTGAAGTTTGTCGGCATCTGGTAAGGCTGTCAACAGCTGCTTGGCACTATATGGAGCCGTATAGAGCAGACTTTCTGCTGTCTTGAAAGCCGCAGGTTCCTCAGTCTTTTGACAAGCTGTCAAGAGACAAAGCATTAATATAATAGGGAGAATAGTTTTCATTCTAACCAGATATTGATTTTGGCAATATACTTTTCTGATTCTATTTGCAAGTAGTATGGATAGCCTTCGGCTTCTGGGATATAGACATCCAGCGGATGATCTTCGTCTATCTGCTCGATATTCTGTGTGAAGATCACCTTATTACTTTGGTCTTGGATGAAGAGATAGGCCTGCTCCATGAAGCCTTCACAATGGATATGGAGGTCGGCTTCATTCACTTCGAGAGTGACCTCAAGGTTTTCGTTGTTTTCATCTGGGATAGGGTTCGGATTATGCGCTCGTATGTCTTTTTCGCCAGTAGAATACACCATCTTAGGTTTCTTTTTACCAGACTTTACCAGTTCCAGAGTTGACATATGAACAAACTCCTCACTTTCATCACGGCTACACCCAGCCATGATGAAAGTGAAGAGTAATAATATCATTATTTTCCAAAAGATTCTCATGCCACAAAGATAAGTATTAATATGATGCAATCATCATTATACTATCTAAATAAGTGCTAACGAGTAAAAAAACTTTTCAACTTCAGAGGTTCTGATTATTATACTCTAATACAGAGGCTTTTGTTAATAACTGACATAGATATACTCTGTTCTTGAACCAATATATGAAGTTGCGCTATAAACGCGGCATGTTAGAGCCAATACACCAGATTGGCCACTATTCAGATAAACACTGACATTACCAATGGGACTATTGGCAGTATTAGGGGTTACATACCAGCTATTACATGTACCTGTATATGAGCCACTCCAATAATAATCGTATGAGGTGTTATAGGGAGAAGCAGTAAATGTAGTGCCTACATAGCCAGTTCCACCAGAATCAAGCGTAGTTTGACCTCCTGTAAGAGAAACAGAGCCGGAATTAGGATAACTTACGGATTGTGTCATAGAGAGGGCAGAGTATAGGTTCAGTAAGCCATGTCCAACTTCACTATTCCATGTACCACCAGCTTTTGAGGTTGAGCTGAAAGTATAGCCAGGGAGAGACTTGTTAGCTGATTTCTGCAAAATAAACCCAACTTCGTCATAATAAAGATCAGGATTTTTTGCCAAGATTAACGCTGCGGCTCCTGAGACATGAGCAGCTGCTGCAGAAGTACCATTAAAATTTGTAACCCAACCTCCGCCATTAGTTGTTGTTGGAATAAGCACTCCAGGAGCGACTATATCCAAATTAGTACCATAATTACTACCCCAACCCTCGCCGTCAGGAGAAGTAGTTGTTTTCCTTTTTCCATTATAAGAGGTTGCACCTACAGAAATCACATGCCTTTCGGGAGTGTGACATGCAGGATATACTATTGGGTTTTCATCATCATTACCTGCAGAAAAGACCACAACACATCCTTTGCCGTTTCGTCCATTTGTTACAGCATATTGAATAGCATACTCAATTAAGGATGATGATGATCCCCCTCCCCATGAACAATTAATAACATCGGCTCCTTGATCTACTGCTTTTCTAATTGCAGCTGCAGCATTTGATATAGTCAACAGATCATTTAAATAATTAAAACTAAGAGACATCAAACTTGCACACGAGGCTATGCCACTTATTCCAATAGTATTGTTTGTCTTAATCCATGTGGTGATAAGTTCCTAAAGGCTTAATAGCGTTCCTTAAATGGTGTTTTATGCAACAAATCAAAGATATTTCTTTCAAAAATACGATGATTATGTCTATTACAGGCTGTCTTAGATGACACATTTTAGGTTTAGGAACTTATCACCACACGGAGTTGTCTTACCAGATATGATACCCGCAACATTGGTTCCGTGATATGTTAAATATTGGTACCCACCATAATAAGTTGTTATTACACTTGGAGAAGAATTTGTATCAGAATTCCAACTAAACGAATTAAGGTTTATGTCAGGATGAGATAAATTTACGCCGTTATCCACAACAGCTACCACAATATTGCTTGAAGACGGTATGGATGCTTGAAGATAATCTATATCATAACCAGAATAGTTAGCATCATGTTGCCCTGTATGATTTAAATTCCATTGCTGAGAAAATAGGTCATCAATTGGAACTTGAGGAAAAATATTAATAAAAGCAGGTTCTACCTCCTCAAAACACCCAATATCATGTAATACGTTAGCCATCTCCAGAGCATTACCTCTTGACTCTTTTGTGCATGATGCTATATACAGATGCGGTACGCCTTCATGTTTTCCAATAATACCTAAATTATTCTCCTCAGCCAATCTTTCCAGTTTATTTATGTCTCCATCGTCTCTCAATGTAACATATATTAAATTTGTCAAGGGAAAAGAATAACTACTACTACCTGTATAATAGGGAGCAGAATAAACAATTTCAGGATAGCTATAAGCTATGGAATCGTTTATATCTACTTCTGCCCAACTATAATCAAGAAAATCTTTCGCAGCTTTGCCAGACATATCTGTCCCTGAATAGCTATATTTTCTTATCTTTGATTCATCTATAGTGATTTTATTCTCAGACATAGCCTTTTTTAAAGCATCTTTATCAGAGGTCTTAAACATAATAAAGGATTTGTTAGCAATTCTCTTTATGAATACTTTCTCCCCATTACACCAATAGAAGTCATCTTGCTCATCTAAGCTACGGGTATTTACGGCCCCGTCATAGTTGTTCAGAGAATTCTCTAAAAGAGCATCCTGACATGCATTAACCACTATAGCGATTAATGCCAACAATACAAAAGTAACTCTGCTTTTCATAATACTCTAACTATTTTTGTAAAACTTAAATCTGTCTTATTAAATATGGCTGTAATAGCATTAAGGCTTAATGAGGTAGGATACTATTGCCACATTCTGGTTCTGCCCCAATATGGTATTTTTCCCAAAGATCCCTGGCTATCTCAAAAGCATTGCCTTTGGAGTTTTTGTCGCAGGCTACAAAACTAACAAACAAAGAAGGGTAATATTCATACGTTCCAACTATATGAACCTTATACTCTTCGGCTATTATTTGCAAAGTCTCGTTACTCTCTGTATTAATAGTGATAGCGCTTGTACCATGCAATTCACCACTTGCCCATCGGATATTGGGACATGCATCCAATATCTCTGGAATGTCAATGATGTCTTTATAACTGGCCGATACTTCATTCCAAACACATTCGTTAAGGAAATCAAATTTTACTCCTTTATTCGTATAAACAGGATTATCTCCTAATAAAGAATAATCATAATCATCTTCTAACTTGAGGCCTCTCTCAGCCAGCTTCTCCACTATCACCTCTCTATTTGAAGGGTGATAATAGATGAATGCCTTGGTATCAAGATATGTGAAATACAATTTCTCTGATTGAGACCATAACCACCAATAAGAACGTTCGCCCACCTCTCTTGTATCTACCCCTTTAACACCACTGGTGGTTTCTTGTGGCAGAAGAAGTTCATCTTCCGTATCGCTGCTGCATGCCACAAACAGCGGCAATGCCAGAGCCATCATAAATAAATAAACAAATCGTTTCATAGTAGTAACATTTTAATCATTAAACAAAACTTTGTGCTGTGAATTCACATCGCAAAGATAGGGGCTTTCTGGATAGCCTCCAAGGAAAAAGTCTGACAAGTGAATTGAGAAAACTGCTGATAATCAGCATTATCCATTTTGGGAGTCTGACAAATGCAGAAATTATATAATCTCCCTGCCTGTTTCTTAGTAACAGAGAGTCGGTGAACAATTAGATTAGCGTTTTTATTTTGTCGATAAGATTCCTTGTCATAGGTAATAAAGACCTGATCTCTTCTTCACTGATGTCGATAAAATCGTCATAGTCGCTCTCCTGCCTCAAAGTGAAAAGCCGTCTCATGAGGGCACCTTCTTCATAAGATAGTGACTGAGTCTTCACAAAATGCAAATGCATCATGGTTTGAAGTCCGGCATGGGTGTGTGTGATAAGTGCTCTGCTGATAAGCAATGCGCTCGCAGCATAATAGAATGAGTAATAAAGTCTGTTTGCTGCAGTAGCACACATTCCTAATTCAACCAGTTTCAGGGTATCACTGAAAGTGGAGTCTGCTCTCTCAAGTCGATAGGAAACAATCGCTTTTCTTTCTTCTGCTGTCATACTCATAATGTGATGCCCTCCTCAATAATATGGTGCTTGAAAAGTGTTGGCTGGGAATTTTCCCATTGTTGCTTGGTGTAAATAATAGGATTTATTTCATGGCCTAATTCAAGCCCTTTAACCCATAAGTCATAGCTTAATGCTTGGAATTGCTTCATGCTGACAGAAGGTGTATCCACGATGATAAGTACATCCCAATCGGAATCATGACGTACTTCTCCTCTGGCTCTGGAACCAAAGAGAATGACTCTGGCCTTTGGGTCTACACCATGTATGGTCTGGCCAATCATCTTTTCTATGTTCGTCTTTTCCTTCATGGGTGGCTATTATTAGTGGCAAAGATAAGGAAATCTTAAGAATAAATCCCCAAAACTGCATAAAAAATGCAGAAATGGGGAATTATCCGTTCTCATTCTAACCAGATATTGATTCGTGCAATATACTTTTCTGATTCTATTTGCAAATAGTATGGATAGCTTTCTGCTTCTGGGATATAGACATCCAGCGGATGGTCTTCGTCTATCTGCTCGATATTCTGTGTGAAGATCACCTTATTGCTTTTGCGTCTTCATAGAAACACAGGCTTTTTTCGCGGAAATACCAAGTGTTACAGTAAAAATGCTTCAATAATCCCTATAGTAATGCTTGGCATTTCCGCAACAACTCCTTGCGTTTCTGAAAAACAGTCTTACTTTTGGTAAATTATGCTTCTTCTAATGGAGTTTGTCGGGAGTAAACAAAGAGAACTATAGATGAGCATTAACCCATAGTTTGAAAAATGGGTCGTCTATCTTATATGTCTCTTCTTTTAGGAGGAATCCTTGCATGGTGAGCCGTTTTAGTGAACTGAACAACGTGCTGGTAGGCATTCCATGATTCTGGTTTAATGAAACGTCTTCATTAGCTACCAATTGCAAAGTACGTTTATCGGTTTTTCCCAGCGTCTGCCATAGGCGTTCATAGTCAAAATCATGCTGACTTACTATTTCTTTAATGGCTGCTTTTACAGGATCTGCATCCGTTTTTCCCTTTTGTAGCACGCTCCATAATTGAAAAGATAACTGCTGAGCATAATACGAATGGCATTGAGTGAACTCTAAGACTTCTTTGGCAAATGATTCTGCTGATTCTGCAGGGCACACTTGCTGTAATCTGGTAGAAATATAAGTCATGAAATCTGCATATGGTATCTTTTGCAGCCTCATCAAGACACCAAAATGGTAGAAAGGCGATTTTTTCTTCTCAAAAATCTGGAGCATCATAGACTCTTGGCTACCTAACATGATGTAGTTCACATGCTGTTGCACTTGCATTAAAGCCCTCAACTGTTTGTCCAAGTTTTTGTCGATACTAAGAACCTCTTGAAATTCATCGAATACCACAATCATACGCTTCCGCTCTCCCACTTTCTCTATCATTGCAAATGCATCTTCTAACAATACTTGGGCATCTACACCTGGCTGAAAAGAGATATCTATTCCATCCGTCAAAGGATTGACCGAAATTGTGGGGACAAATCTAAAGTGAGCTATGTAGTATTTTATGCGTTCCAACGGAAACTTTGATAAAGTATGCCTGATTATCATGCCTGCCAATTGTTGCACGTTGGTAACGGATTGTAGATTAATCAATATGGAAGGTCGATCAATCTTTTTCAAGACTTCATGGACCAGACTACTTTTCCCATATCGTCGAGGACTGATTAGTATCAAGTGGTTGGCACTGTTGAGTATTTCTGAAACATATTGTCTCTCACTCACTCTGTCTGTGAAGAATGAATCTTCTACGATAGTGCCGAATTTAAAAGGGTTTTCCATATTGCGAAATTTTTCGTTGCGAAATTTTTCGCAAATGTATGACTTTATTTTCTCATTTGCAAATATGTGGCATATTTTTGAATAGTTCTCATTCTAACCAGATATTGATTCGTGCAATATACTTTTCTGATTCTATTTG